>JAAZNT010000005.1 GCA_012798145.1 Thermoanaerobaculaceae bacterium
AGGAAACCGTATGTGTTTTTGATCAATAATCCATCGGGGAGATCATAATACTGTGAAGCGTGGCTATTGCCCCAAGCAGATGAGTAACCTCTTCCGCCGCCTTCAAACTTTCCTTTGAGAGAGGAGAGCACATAAGAGCCGTTGAAGAACCAGTGGTTGGACATTCTTTTGTTTGCTTTAATTGTGAGAGATTTGTATCTTCTTATCGGTTTGGGCCAAGGAGTTGGAGTTCCATAAACCATACCTTCCCAGTTTGAAAGCGGGAAGCCGGGAATATTGGGATAAGTTCCATCGGGATTGCCGATGACATAATTGATATTGCCCTGTGCATCCATATAACCGATATCTTCGATAACCTGTTTGAGATCCCTGTATTGTGCGACAACGCTGATAGCAAAATCTGGTGTGATTTCAACATCAAATCCGCCCGCTACTTCGTCAGCATACTGGTTGCCAGTTCCCGGAAGAACTGTAGCGGCAACTCCACCAGAATAGATTGTCATCCAAGGATCATAGTTCTTGAAGTATTCATAAATATATCCGTGACCCGGTTCCATTTCATTGAGGAAGCCGGTGGGGATTCTTTCAACATATCTTCCCCAAGAGAGGTAGAACTTTGACCTTCCGTTTTTCCAAGGATCCCAAGAAACTGAAACTCTTGGAGACCAGGAATCAAGGTCAAAATATTGTCCATCAAGAGGTTTCATACTGTTCTGTTCATATCTGATTCCGAGATTGAGGAGAAGTCCTTCTCTCAATGTCCATTTATCCTGAGCAAAAGCGGCAAAATAACCGCCTTTTTCAAGGGTGTATGGATTTTCAGGGTAATATCTGAACCAATAGGAGTAAGCTGTTCTATCTTTAGTTGTCGGGTCACTGGTTTTTGGTCTAACCAAATAGGTGTAAACTCCGCCTGTTGGTCCCTGATTGGTTGAAGAAAGACTGTTTTCTTTGGTTACTCCAAATTTGAATTCGTGTTTTTTGACTATGTATTGCACTTTAGCATAGATTTGCGAAAGGTCTCTGTCGTTGAATGAGTAGAATCCCGGTGTTGGATTGAGTTCGAGGCCGAGATAATAGTTTGTAGTTGAATGAACGCCATACTGCCAGGATTCCCAAGGAATAATATCAAGTCTTGAATGACTCTTTCCCCAACCGACTTCAGAATAGAGGTTGTTTGTCCAAGTGGCGTACCACTGAACGCCTGTATTGTAGCCGGACTGGAATCTTTTTGTCATCCTTGCCAGATCGCTTAAAGCAAAGGTTGAACCTTCATTGTAATAAATTCTTGAAGGATCAGAACTGATGCTGAATTCAAAATTGTGTTTGTCGGAGAGTCTGTAAGTGAGTTTTGCAGACCACATCCAAGAACGCCAAACATCGTCAAACTCAACATGCTTGCTGTAAGATTGTGGACCCCAAGAATTAGAATCGGTATAGGCTGAATGTGATGAACTGAAGTTGGGGTTGTATCCAACAAAGAACCAAAGACGGTCTTTAAGAATTGGACCGCCAAGGTCAAAGCCGTAATCGTAATCCTTGTATGAATTTGATTCGGAAACTGAAAAATCTGTTGAATGTCTCTTAGCGTTGAATGAATCATCGGTGTAGTAGAAGAAAACTTCGCCGTGGAATTCATTTGAACCGCTCTTGGTCAACATATTGAAAAGACCGCCTGTTGAGCCGCTGTATTCTGCGTCCATTGAACCTGTTGCAACTTCGGTTTCACGGACAAAGTTGTAGTTGATGTTTGTTCCGAATGTTCCTGTCGCTGGGTCTGTGGTGTTGATTCCGTTGACCAAAAAGATGTTTTCACCGGCTGTTCCGCCTGCGACTGAGGGGTTGCCGCCAGTTCCAGAACTGACAACATTGGGAGCAAGATAGAGAGTGCTTTGATAGCTTCTTGCCACTGGAATGGTTTCGAGTTCTTCTTGTGTAAGGTTTGTCGCCACTTTTGTTTCTTTTAATGTTACTACTGGAGGACGTCCCACGACGACCATTTCTTCGCCAGCCGCCATAAGAGTTACCATTGTGTTGGTTGTTGAGCCAAGGTTCACCTGGATGTTTGATTGAACAACCTTTCCAAAGCCCGGTGCTTCAACGGTAAGTTTGTAGTCGCCTGCTGGTGGAAGGAAGGGGATTACAAATTCGCCTTCAAGACCAGTCTGGGTTCCTCTTGTTCCCTGCAGGAAGTTTGATGAAACGATTACTGTTGCTCCGGGAATTGGTTCTCCATTCGGGTCAAGAACCTTGCCCGCAAGGGAACCTGTGTTGCTGGATTGCGCCCACAAACCAGTCACCAGAAGGATGGCGACGAGGAGCGTGAGCATTTTCGTTACGACCCTCAAATTCATTTGTGTACCTCCTTTCAAACTTTCTTCCAAAATCTCAAACACAAAATAACACACTTAAGGGAAAATCCCTTACTCCACAGACGCTATAATCTTAACATTACAAATTTCTAAAAGTCAAGTCCAAACCCCCCTTGTCAAGAGCAATTTTTTTCTGATAGAATAGAACCTTTGAAAGAGGGAGTAAGTGGCGAAGAAAATACTTATTCTTGAATGCGAGATACCGGTCATACCTTTTGAAGATACGCTTCTGTTAAGAAAAGAAAATGAACTATTGAGGGCGAGCAGCGGAAATGAGGCGTTTAACCTGCTTGAAAACAATAAAATAGACCTTTTAATAATGGATGACAAACTGCCCGATTTTACGGTTGAAGATTTTGTTGCCGATGTGCGAAAAAATCCAAAAAACAGAGAAATTTCAATAATTCTCCTCTCTTCTGTGGTTAAAGAGCCTCCGAAGGGGGTCAATTCACTTCTTCCAAAGCCAATTGTAAGCGCCGATTTTAACGAGGCGTGCAAGAAACTTCTTCAGGTAGAATCAAGAAAGGATATGAGACTTCTTGTTTATGTTCAGGTTCAAGGTTTTGTGCATTCAAATTTCTTTTTGTGCAATTCAAGAAATCTCTCTGCAAGCGGAATTTTGATTTTGACTACAAAAAATCTTAAATTGGGAGACAGTGTCCAGCTTCAAATAACTCTGCCCCGTGAAAAAGAAAAAGTGAAAGCGTTTGCAAAAGTTGTCAGAGAAGCGAAGGAAGTTTCAAGCCAGTTGAACGCTTACGGGCTGCATTTTATAGAAATTTCAGAAAAAGACAGAGAAAGAATAAGAAAATTCATTCAGGAAGAAAAACATCAGTGAGATAGGATCTGAAGGGCTATTTTTACCAAATTCTCCACATTCAAAACTGTTTCTTGATTTTTTGCCTGATTTACAGCGTTAAGCGCTTCATTGGTTTTGTATCCAAGAGATTCAAGGGCGCATACCGCTTCGTAGATTGTGTCTCTTTCAGACGGAGATCTTTCTTCGGATGAAACAGTTGCAACAAAGGGAAGGTCTTTCTCTTTCAGTTCAAGAAGTATTCTTTCTGCCGTTTTTTTGCCTACTTTGGGAATTCCGATAAATCTCTTTGCGTTTTGTTCTTTAATTGCTATGAAAAAATCTTCATAAGACATACTTGAAAGAATCGCAAGCGCTGTTTGGGGACCGATTCCATGAATATTTCTCAGCGTGCAAAAAAGCTCTCTCTCTTCCTTTCTTAAAAAACCGAAAAGTTGAATAGAATCTGTCCTTACCTCAGTATGAACAAAAAGGTCGGTTTCTTCTCCCTTTATCGCTGAACTGGTAGTGATGGGAACAGAAACAAGGTAACCAACTCCATTAACATCTATAACCAAAGAAGTGGGGTTTTTTTCGAGAACTTTTCCTTTTAAGCGCGCTATCATCTTATTAAAAACCTTTCCTTAAAGCCGTTGTAATTGCAATAGCAAGGGCGTCTGAAGCGTCCAACGATTTTGGCCGGGAAGAAAGTCCAAGAATAGTGCAAACCATAAAAGCGACTTGCCCTTTTTCTGCTCTTCCGTTTCCCGTTAAGCACGATTTAATAAGCGTGGGAGCAAATTCTTTAATTCTTATGCCGTTTAAGTGAGCGGAAGATATCGCCGCACCTCTTATCTGTCCAAGTTTTAAAGCGCTCTTTGGGTTTTTCGAAACGAAAATATCCTCTACTCCAACAATATCTGGTTTAAACTCACGCCACAAAGAATTTAATTTGTCAAAAACAATTCCAATCCTGTCAGGGAAAGGTGTTTCAGAAGGCAGTCTGACCGTTCCATAATCCACCAAAACCAAAGAACTCCCTTCTTCATCAATTATTCCGTAACCGGTTGAAAGAGAGCCGCAGTCAATGCCAGCAAGGCGCATCAGTTGCCCAAAGATTCCAGTTCTTTGTCGTCTATGTCAAAGTTTGCCCACACATTTGCCACATCGTCGTTGTCTTCCAGAGCGTCAAGCATCTTGAGAAGACTCTTTGCGTGGTCGCCCTCCAAATGAACAGAGACTTGGGGGGTGTAAACAGGTTTTACAGCGGTTGGCTTTAGTCCGTTTTTAGAAAGAGATTCCGCAACCTGATTGAAAGTTTCAAAGGATGCTACAACAATAAAATTTTCCCCATCATTTTGAACATCATCCGCTCCCGCTTCTATCGCAAGTTCCATCAGTTTGTCTTCTGTTGTCTGACTCATCGGGATTATAATGTGTCCTTCCCTCTTAAAGTTTCTTGAAGCGCTGCCCGGAACGCCCAAACTTCCTCCGTATTTAGTGAAAATATGGCGGATTTCTCCGGTTGTTCTATTTCTGTTGTCTGTTTGAACTTCAACCATTATCGCTACGCCAGATGGTCCAAAGCCCTCAAACAAGATTTCTTCAATCGCGTCTCCGCCTTCTGCTCCTGTTCCTCTTGCGATAGCCCTTTTTATGTTGTCGTTGGGCATATTTATTTCTCTTCCTGCCTGAATGGCGTTTCGCAATCTCGGGTTGTGTTCGGGATCGCCTCCGCCAAGCCTTGCCGCCACGATAATCTCTTTGGCGACTTTAGTAAACATTTTTCCCCTTTTCGCGTCCTGAGCGCCCTTTCTTGCCTTTATGTTTGCCCATTTGTTATGACCTGACATATCTGTATCCTCCTTAAAAGAAATTTAAAACAACATTTTACAACAAAAAGAGTTATCTTGGAAATTTTCAAAAAAGATGGTAACCTGAAAAATGGTTAAGTTTTTTAACGAAAAGCCTCTCTATTCAGTATCGGAAATCACTAAAATTCTTGACGCAGAATTGTCAACGGCTTTTGCGGACATTTTTGTTGAGGGCGAGGTTGGCGATTGTGCAAAGAGCAAAAGCGGCCATATCTATTTTAAACTAAAAGATGAAGAAGCCTCAATAAAAGTTGTGATATTTAGAAACGCGGCTTTAAAGATAGCATTCTCTATTGAGAACGGGATGCTTTTGATTGTAAGAGGGAGAATAAGTCTATACCAGAAAACCGGAGACCTCCAATTATACGCTGATTATGCTGAGCCCTCTGGAATAGGCGCTCTCCAGATGAAAATTGAGCAGGCGAAAAAAAATCTTCAAAAAGATGGGCTTACTGATCCGCAAAGAAAAAGAAAGATTCCGCCTTATCCCAGATGTGTTGGCGTTGTCACTTCGCTTGAAGGAGCCGCGATCAGAGATTTTATCTCTATTTTGAAAAGAAGGGGAGCGGCGATAGATGTAATTATCGCCTGCGCTGCTGTTCAAGGAAAAGATTCTGTTCAGGAACTTAAAAATGGGCTGAAGAAGCTTTACGAAAGAAGAGATGTTGATATTATCGTGATTACAAGGGGCGGAGGTTCGATGGAAGACCTGATGTCCTTCAATGATGAATCTCTTGCAAGACTTTTGGCTGAAAGCCCTATTCCAACAATAAGCGCTGTCGGGCACGAAATTGATACAGTGCTGACGGATTTAACAGCAGATCTGCGCGCTCCGACTCCGTCCGCGGCGGCGGAGATAATAAGCCAGAGTTACTTTTCGCTTAGAAATGATTTAATCAACTCAGAAAAAAAGATAGCCGAAGCGATGCGCAACATTCTATATTTGAAAAACACAAAACTTACCATTTTTGATGAAAAAAGAGGCGCAAGGACGCTGATTTGGAAAATTGAAAAACTTGAAGAGAGAAGAGATCGAAGTTTTAATTTTAATGTAGGGCTGAAGAAAATTTTAAATTTGGAGCAAATAGCAGTTTCAATCTCAAAAAGATTATCTCCAAGTGCTATTTACAGTAATCATTTGAATACTCAAAAGCGGGTGAAAACGATTTATGAAACAATTCTGTCAAAAATAAACTCCAAACTTGAATTGTTAGAGAGTAACTTCAATGGCAAAGTTCAGATGATACAGGAAAGAAGTCCTATGAATATACTTTCAAGGGGTTATGCTATTGTAAAAAATAGGGAAGGAAAGGCGATAAAAAGATCCTTAGATGTTGAATTGAACGAAATTTTGAAGGTCATTCTTTTTGAGGGAGAATTGAAAGTCAAAGTTGAAGAAAAGAGTAGTTGAAATTCCTTATTGCGCATAAAATTTTTTTTATGGTAAAATAAACTTGGATAGAAAGGAGGAGGTATGAATAAAAAATTGTTGACAATCATTATCGGTATCATTTTG
>JAAZNT010000063.1 GCA_012798145.1 Thermoanaerobaculaceae bacterium
GGAATTAAGTCCAAATGCTCTTCAACAGATAGCCCCCGAGGATATAAGAAACGAAGAGTTTGAAGAAATCAAGATCAGAGAAGACGAAGAGAAATCTCCTTCAGACAAGAAGATTTACAGAGAGATTATTTATAAGCAGAAGATTGAGGGTGTCCCGCTTGCATCGTATATACATAAGTTCAGCGTAGGCGAAAAAGATGTAGTTTACAGAAGAAACATTGCGTTAAAGAAATCATTAATAGGTGAAGCCGCATCTTCAATTAAAGATTTGATTAAAGTTTTGATCTGGTTTGTGGTTGGATTTTTCTCTTTGGCTGTTTTGATAATCAAAATTAAAAGAGACGAGATAGATTGGGTTCTTTTTACAAAGGTTGTTGTTATTGTCTCAGTGATAACTTTCCTGATGCTTATTTTCAAAGATCAATTTGCATTTATTATGGCTTTTCTGATTTTGATATTTTCCTTTGTCGTAGGCGCCTTCTTTGCATTGATTGTCGCTCTTGCAGAGTCTAAAACAAGAGAAATATATCCTGAACAGCTCGCTCTTTTTGACGCCGTTTTCCAAGGGCATTTCAGAATTAAGGAGCTGGGAAAGACATTCTTCTGGTGCTTTATTTATGGAAATTTTTTCTTTTTAATTGAAGCGGTATTTGTGTTTCTGCCGAAACTAAAAAAAGACGCAATTGTTGTGATTCTCCCGCCTAATCCTTTGGAGATTAAAACATCGTTTGCACTTTCGCTTTTCCTTGGAAATATTGTTTTTCCGGCGACTTTTGCCCTGTTTTCTTTTCTGATTTTTGGGTTACTTGCGCCATCTTTTTTACAAAGGTCAGATAAAAAATGGATTAAAATATCCGCTGTCCTTTTTTTCTCAATCATCGCCTGCTGTCATTCAACCTTTGAGCCGTTTATTCTCTGCCTGATCCTTTTTGGCTCTTTGAGTCTTTTATTTTTCAAAGTGTGGAAAGATTTTGGTCTTATCGGAATCTTTTTCGCAATTTGGACACCCCTTACAATTCAGCGTGGTTTGATGCTTTTTTTGGCAAAAGATGTTTCGATTGCAATTGAAGGTTTGCTTGTACTTTTGCTTATCTCCTGTCTTATCGCCGCTGCTATCTTCCTTTCCTTCAAAGGAAAACCTGTATCTCAAATTAAAACTTATGAGCCATTGTATGTTAAAAAAATAAGGGAAAAGGAGCGTTTCGAAAGAGAACTTGAAATAGCAAAACACCTCCAACAAAAACTTCTGCCGCAGAATCCCCCTTCAGTTAAAAAAATAGGATTCGGAATGCTTTGCGAGCCGGCGCTTTCGGTTGGAGGCGACTATTTTGATTTTCTTGAGCCCGACGAAGGCAAGCTTTTTGTCTTTTTAGGAGATGTTTCTGGAAAGGGTATGAGAGCCGCTTTCTATATGACATTGGCAAAAGGGCTTCTTCACGGCTCTTTCAACCTCGTAAAAGACCACAGAGAGCTTTTAACCATCCTCAACAAAAGATTCGGCGCCCTTTGCGAAGAGGGCGTTTTTTTGACTCTGATAATGCTCACAATAGATTGCCACACAAGGGAAATTCTTGTAACTTCAGCGGGGCACAACCCTCCGCTTTTATTTAAGAATGGCGAAGTCACTTTGGTTCCTTCAAGAGGGTTGGTGGTTGGACCTATGCCCGAAGAGATAATGCTTAACAGTCTTGAAGAATACAAATTCAAACTTGAAAAGGGAGATGTTCTTCTCCTTTACACCGACGGGGTTACCGAGGCGATGAATCCTTTCCTTGAAGAATATGGAATTGAAAGACTTAAATCTGTTTTTGCAAACTGCGTTGACCTTCCCGCCGAAGAAATTGTGGCAAAAATAAGACTTTCCGTTTTGGATTTCGCCGCTGGTTCCCCTCTCAGCGACGACCTCACAATTCTTGTTCTAAAGGGTCTTGATGACAGCGAAAAATAGTTCAGACTCCCGTTTTGAGTGGACTAAA
>JAAZNT010000064.1 GCA_012798145.1 Thermoanaerobaculaceae bacterium
AATGCAAAGAAATATTTTGAAGATAAAGAGAAAGAAATTTTATCGCTAAAAAAACTTATTAAAGAATCAATTTTGGCGGGATTTTATAATATTGACATTGATTCATCAACTCTTGTCCAGCTTGACAAGCAGGGTGTAAGAGAACAGCAAAAAGAAAATTCTTTTGTGTGTGCCGAACTGACCAATTTTATAAGAGAAATAGAGCCAAAAGGAATAACTGTTTCTGTTGGAGGAGAAATTGGAGAAGTTGGAGGACACAACAGCACTGTTGAAGAGTTTGAAGCCTTTATGGAGGAGTATATTCCTTTGCTGAAAGGCGGGGAGCCGATAAAGAAAATATCAGTCCAGACCGGAACTTCTCACGGCGGTGTTGTTCTTCCCGATGGGACGATTGCAAAGGTCAAACTTGATTTTTCTGTTCTTGAAAATATTTCAAAAGTAGCGAGGGAAAAATACAAAATGGGTGGCACAGTTCAACACGGTGCTTCAACTCTTCCCGATGAAATGTTCCATAAATTTAAGGAGAATGGCGCTGTCGAAGTTCATCTTGCCACCGGATTTCAAAATCTAATCTTCGACCATCCAAACCTTCCTTATGATTTGAGGGAAAAAGTTTACGATTATCTTTTGGAGAATTTTTCAAAAGAGAAAAAAGAGGGAGAGACCGAAGAGCAGTTCTTTTATAAAATTAGGAAAAAAGGGTGGGGAGACCCGCTTAAAAAAGAGTGGTGGAATCTTTCCGGAGATGTTAAAGACGCCATCTTTCAAGACCTTGAGGATAAATTTGCTTTTCTTATAGAGCAACTTGGCGTCAACGAAACTTCTCACATTGTTAGAGAGATTGTTTCCTCTCCGGAAATAAACGCTTCTTATGAAGATGAATTGAGAGCGATAACGGGAGGAATAACCCTTGAAGTTGACACAAACCCGAGGGCTGATTAAAAGAAAGACTCTTCAAAAGTAAGAGAAATAAGTTTTTATTTAGTCGGGGGATGGGTCAAACCATCCCCCTAAAAATTATTTTGAAGGTTGTTTCTTATCTTGCTCTTGTTTATGAGGAGGTGCTATTTTACGGTAAGGAACCTCCAAAAGCCTAAATTTTCTCTGGTTACAAAACTCTATTAATTCTTTGCGAAGTTCTTCTGAAGGAGGTTCTGGACCTAAATTGCGCCAAATTATGATTGAGGTTTCTGGAACAGAAGAAAGTCTTTTCTTTACTTCATCCAAACCGATTACATTTTGGGGGTCTTTTATTTCCCTTTCTTCTTTCAGTACCCCAAATTGTTCGCCTTTAAAAACGCTAAACTCCCACTTGTCGCCTGATTTCCAAGAAAATAATTGCATTGTTACCATATCGGTCGGGGTTAATGGTTTTTTAGGTGGTTCTTGAGCTATTACATTAGCCGATGTAAAGAAAAAAACTGCAATGAGAAAAAACATGAGGGAAAAGAAAGTTTCTGCATGTGTCAGACATTTTGTTGTTTCTTTACGGGACATATTCAAAACTCCTTTCTAAAAAATCTTATGGCATTTGCGCCAGAAAATAATATATTGCAAATTGGAGCATTAGGCAATAGGTTTGATTAAAAATCTATATAATGAATTTTTAACTTTTTAATTAATCCCAAAATTGTCAACAGAATAAATTTCTCTAAGGACTTTCATCAGAGAAAATGGAAGATACCAACCAAACAATCGGCAGGCAGTTTGCCTTCGGCAACCTGAAACATAATCAAAAATCTTCTTGCAAAATTTCCATTTTGCAGAATCTTTTTTCTTATGTTTCTGTAAATGGCTTCGCCATTTTCAGCCTGCCTAAAGTTCATCAATCTCTTTTAAAACATCAAACGAGTGACTTATCTTCCATTTTCTCTAAGCAATCTCTAATCGCTTGGTAAAATTTATTTAATGACAAATTGGGGTTAAATGATGTGTTGAGCGTCGGATTTACTCCGCGCGAAACGCATTCCTATACAGGGGGTAATCAGCGGGGCGAGCGTTAGCGAGTTAGCGCCTAAGAGGGGGGCGGACAGCCCCCTTCTTTGGGAAGAATTGGCGCGCCCTCTGGACTCTCCTACAAGTAAATCGGCTGACGCCGATTTCTCGCAGGCCGCCCCTCGCGGCGCTCGCCTTTGCTTCGCAAAACTCGCGCATCGCTGCGGGCTTCTCGTCCTGACGAAAGCAAATCAATTTGCTTTCTCCGGGCGCTTTCTAGCTTTAAAACGGGGGATATGGCGCGCCCGGCAGGACTCGAACCTGCAACCACCGGCTCCGTAGGCCGATGCTCTATCCAATTGAGCCACGGGCGCCCAAACCAAATTATATGACATCGGCTTTAGTAATTCAATTTTCAAAATATTATAAACCCAGATTTGTCATTAGGAAAAGACATTTCAGGATGAATCGGGAACGGGATAAGGGAAATCTATGTGCTCAATTGAGTTCCAAAGCCCTAAGAACCAATATCTTCTTTTCATATTTAAAGCCAATTTGAGTATTTTGGC
>JAAZNT010000065.1 GCA_012798145.1 Thermoanaerobaculaceae bacterium
AATGCGATGTTAACATTCTTTGAAAACAGCAAGCAATTAAAAGAAACAATGTTATAAGTGCTTGAAAATAATAAAGATTAAATTTGCACAAATTTGGCATAATAATTGCTTTTATTTAATGATGTATCAAGAAAGGAGTTTTTGATGGCAAGAAGCAAAATTTTTGAAGGGTTCGTTGAAAGACTTGAAATAGTTGATTACGAAGGAAGATACGACGAAAAGGAGATTCCAAAACTTTCTGAAGACTCCTTGTTTAAACTTTATGAATTGATGCTAAAGATGAGGATGTTTGACCAGAAGGCTCTCAATCTTCAAAGGCAGGGAAGAATAAGCACATACGGCTCTTTGAAAGGGCAGGAAGCTTGTCAGAGTGGGCTTGCTTTGAATCTTAAAAAGGGCGATTTTTTAGCCCCGTCTTTCAGAGAGCATGGAATAATGATGGCGATTGGAATTCCGCTTCATAACATTTATGCTTCCTGGAAAGGCGATGAAAGAGGCAACCTTTTCTCGGAAGGAATAAACTGCCTTCCCCCCTCAATTCCTGTTGGTAGCCAGCTTCTTCATGCTACTGGAATCGGAATGGCTTTAAAATTTAAAAACAAGGATGAAATAGCAGTAGGTTTTGGCGGTGACGGCGCAACCTCGGAAGGAGATTTTCACGAAGCGTTAAATTTTGCATCGGTTTTTGGAGCAAGAACGCTCTTTTTCATTCAAAACAACCAATATGCAATATCGCTTCCTTTCGCGAAGCAGACAAACGCCCGCTCAATAGCGCAAAAGGCGCTTTCTTACGAAATGAAAAGCATTCAAGTTGACGGCAACGATGTCCTTGCAGTTTACAAAGCGTCAAAAGAAGCGATTGATTACATAAGAAAAGAAAGCAAACCCTATCTTATCGAATGCGTTACATACAGGATGGAGAACCACACAACATCAGACGACCACACAAAATATAGAAGCAAAGAAGAAATTGAATTCTGGCTTAAAAGAGACCCAATAGAAAGATACAAGAAATTTTTAACCTCAAAGGGGATCCTTAATGAAGCCAAAGAAAAAAGTCTCACTTCTGAAATTCAGAAATGGATAGAGGAAGAGGTTGAAATACTTGAAAATATGCCAAAGCCCAAACCAACAGACATCGTTGATTATGTCTATTCGGATCTTCCCTGGTATCTAAAAGAAGAGAGAGAATTTCTTGAAAAAGAGGAGAAAAACAATGGGTAACACAGAAAAAATCACAATTGCTCAAGCGATCAATCAGGCGCTTTTTCAAGCGATGGAAAAAGATGAAAATTTGATCGTGATGGGCGAGGATGTCGGAAAAGACGGCGGAGTTTTCAGAGTAACTGATGGACTTTATGAGAAGTATGGAGAAAAAAGGGTGATTGATACACCTCTTGCCGAAAGTGGAATTATAGGAACCGCCATTGGATTGTCTGTTGGGGGCTTCAGACCTGTCTGTGAAATTCAGTTTATGGATTTTATGTATCCCGCTTTAAATCAGATTCTTGCGCATGTGGCGAGATACAGAAACAGGTCAAGAGGAAAATATCCAATAAGGATGGTCATAAGAATGCCTTTCGGCGGAGGAATACATCCGCCAGAGCACCACAGCGAAAGCCTTGAAACTCCTTTGCTTCACACTGCAGGGCTTAAAGTTGTTGCGCCTTCAAATCCTTATGACGCAAAAGGGCTTCTTCTTTCAGCCCTTGAAACAGACGACCCGATAATCTTTATGGAGCCGAAAAAGATATACAGGGCTTTCAGGGAAGACGTTCCAAAAGATTACTACAAAGTTGAAATAGGAAAAGCGAAGGTTGTAAAAGAGGGAAAAGATATTACAATAATAACCTTTGGGGCGACAGTGAGAACTTCTCTTGATGCCGCAAATTCTCTTTCCAAAGAAGGTTACGAGGCGGAAGTGATAGATTTAAGAACTTTAAATCCGTTGGACATTGAAACAATTCTTAAATCCGTTGAAAAAACCGGAAGGGCAGTTGTTGTTCACGAAGCGCCAAAAATTCTTGGAATAGGGGCGGAAATAGCCGCCTTGATTCAGGAGAAGGCTTTGCTGAGCATCCTTGCGCCAGTTAAGAGGATAACAGGGTTTGATGTTCCATTTCCTCTTCCTATGCTTGAGGAATATTACCTTCCGAACAAAGAGAGGATTGTAAAAGGCGCCTTAGAAACATTGAGATATTAGGAGAATAAAATGGCTTTTGAATTTAGATTTCCCGATGTCGGTGAAGGAATACACGAAGGAAAGATTGTTGAGTGGCTTGTAAAAGAGGGCGATTATGTTGAAACAGACCAGCCATTCGTTAAAATTGAGACGGATAAAGCGGTCGTTGAACTTCCCGCTCCAAAAAAGGGTTATGTCTTAAAAATTTTCTTTGAAAGGGGAGCGACGATACATGTTGGCGATGTTATAGCAGTTTTTGGAGAAAAGTGAGAAAGCGTTCAAACTTCAAAAACTGAAACAGCCAAAAAAGTTGAGCCAAAGAAAGAAGAAAAAATTGAAGAAGCGAAACTTCCCCCAAAAGGAAGAGTTCTCGCCACTCCACACACAAGAAATCTGGCAAGAAAACTTGGCGTTGATTTGAATCTAATATCCCCGACGGGCAAGGGCGGAAGGATAACAGACGAAGATGTAAAAAAATTCCTTGAGCAAAAGAAATCTCCTGTTTATGAAACAAAAACTCAAGCCCGCTTCGAAACCGAAAAAGACGGCGACAGGGAAACAAGAGTTGAGTTGAGCCATTTAAGAAAAGTCATCGCTCAAAATATGGCTTTCAGCAAACAAAAATCTGCGCATGTCACCCATATTGATGAAGCTGATGTGACAAATCTTTTCAACCTATACAAGGAAACCAAAGAGGAACTTGGCAAAGAAGGTGTCAAAATGACTTTGCTTCCTTTCTTTGTTAAAGCATTAGTTCTTTCATTGAAAGAGTTTCCAAAATTTAATTCCTCTGTTGACGAAGAAAAAGGGGAGTTCATCTTCAAAAACTACTTCAATATCGGCTTTGCGGTTGACACCGACGAGGGGCTTATAGTTCCCGTCATAAAAAACGCAGACAAACTTAGCATTGTTGAAATCGCCCAGAAATCTCAGGAACTTGCCCAAAAAGCGAAAGAAAGGAAACTTTCCCTTGATGAACTCAAAGATTCCACCTGCACATTGACAAACATCGGTCCGTTGGGAGGAGTTTTTGCTACCCCGATAATT
>JAAZNT010000066.1 GCA_012798145.1 Thermoanaerobaculaceae bacterium
CCCAAAAAGGGACATTTCTAAAT
Source organism: Thermoanaerobaculaceae bacterium (assembly GCA_012798145.1). GTDB lineage: Bacteria > Acidobacteriota > UBA4820 > UBA4820 > UBA4820 > UBA4820. The sequence continues at coordinate 24 of JAAZNT010000066.1, forward strand.
TGGTAATAAGGGGACATTTCTATCTTGGCTTGACAGAAAATGTAGAATATCTGTACATACTGGTTTTTATATTATGACAAATCAATCAAAAAGCGGTGAAACTGAAAAGAAGGGGATTAGATTGCCTTAAAAAAGCCTTACCAAAAGAAAAGTGCCTTCCCTCTATTTTTATCTACCAAAAATAATCTGTGAAATATTTTTTGTTTTTCCTTGTTTAAGTAATATAGGAGGTGTTAAAATGAACAAGATTTTTAGATTTTCCATTTTGCTCGTTGTTTCTTTTTTGATTTCTGTATTTATAATGGGTGCTACCTGCAATAAAACCGGCTGTTGTCAAGGGATGAAAGATGTTGAGGTTTCTTCAACGAAAATTGACAACGGCGTCAGAGTTACTCTAAAAGCAAAGGATTCTGAAGGAGCTCAAAAGCTTCAGCAAATGGTCGCAACCTGTTCAAAAGATTGCAAATGCAAAAACTGCAACTGCCCTGTTTGCGGAATGAAAAACGCAAAAAAAGAGTTCACGAACATTGAAAACGGCGTAATGATAACAATTACTTCTGACAAGCCGGCGCAGGTTGAGAAAATTCAAAAACAGTATGGAGAGGGATTTACTATGGGCTCTTGCTGTCAATCTAAGAAGGGGTGTTGTTCAAAAGAAAGCAAAGGATGCTGTTCAATGAAAAGCGCCAAGTCTTGCGGGACTTAGCAGATTTTTGTTAGTGATTGTGAAAAGGGGGAGTATTCCCCCTTTTTTATTTTTCCAAGAACGATTTTATTTGTGAAGCGAATATGAAGCCGCCATAATCGATGTTCAAACTTGATTTTCTGATGTATCCGTCGGCTCCGCATTTGTCTGCTATCTCCTGAAGTTCAGTGTCTGTCTTGCTTGAGATGATTACAAACTTTGTTTTTAGCGCCGGGTATTTTTTCACAATGCTGTGCTTAAAAGAAGCAAGAAGTTGATCTCCGCTTATTTCCGCGCCCAAATTGACATCAAAAAGAATCAAGTCTGGAGGAGAAGAAAGAGAACTGATTGTGTGAGCGAAATTGTCAACATTTGAAGCAAGAAAAACTTCAAAACCGTTGTGCTCAAGAATATCTCTTGCAAGAGACCTGAAGAAACTGTCGTCGTCAACTATTATTATGGTATGTGCCATTTTCCCCTCTTTTCCAAATTTTAATTTTAGCATAGAAACATTAAAGTTAAAAATCATTACATTTTTGCCAAAAATATTTTATACTTCTTGTTTGGAGAAATTATGGCTTTAGATATTTTGAAAATTGTAAATATTTCAAAGAAATTTGACAAAATTGAAGCGGTAAGCAACCTCAATATAAGCGTAAGAGAAGGCGAGATCTACGGCTTTTTGGGTCCTAACGGGGCGGGAAAAACAACAACCCTGAGAATCTGCACAGGGCTTCTTCAACCCGACGAAGGGTTTGTTGAAATAAATGGTGAAAAAGCGGCGCTTGACAAAGTTGAATTTAGAAAAGCGATGGCTTATATTCCCGACAGGCCTTATCTTTATGAAAAACTTACAGGGTGGGAATACCTCAATTTTGTTTCAGAGATAAGGGGAACAAAAAATTGGGAGGAGAAGGCGGAATACTACTTTGAATTTTTTGAATTAAAGGAAAGCATACACCGCCTTATTGAAGGTTTCTCGCATGGGATGAAGCAAAAACTTGTAATTATTTCATCAATTCTTCACGACCCAAAACTGCTTCTGATTGATGAACCGATGGTTGGGCTTGATCCAAAATCGTCAAGGAAAGTTAGAGAACTTTTCAAAAGACTTTCTTCAGACGGCGTAGCATTGGTTTTGTCAACCCATTCTCTTGATGTGGCTGAGGAACTTTCTCACAGAATAGGAATCATAAACAGAGGAAAACTTGTCGCAGAAGGAACAATGGCTGAACTTATTGAACAATCAAAAACTTCAAACAAAGACCTTGAAAGCGTCTTTTTGAAACTAACCGAAGAAGGTGATGAGGTCAATGAAAAACTTCTTTAAACCCAAAGTGGCTCTTGCCCTTGGCGGAGGGGGAGCAAGGGGGCTGTCGCACCTTGGGATTCTTGCTCTGCTTGAAAAAGAAGGAATAAAAGTTGATATGGTCGTAGGGACATCAATAGGCGCTCTTGTAGGAGCGGTCTACTGCCAGCACCAAGACGCTCTTTTAACATATTCAATTCTTTCAAAGTTTTTTTCTTCAGATGGCTTTGAAATTGAATATTTTGAAAAAGTTAAGAAGATGATGATTCCAAACGGAAAGAAAGAGGGTTTTTTCGGCAAAATCAAGAAAGCCCTTCTCTGGGGCAGTTATGCGCTAAAAACCTCGACAAAAGAGAGTTTTATACCAAAAGAAAAAGTTTCGGGAAGCATAGATTCTCTTTTTGGGGACAAACTTATAGAGGAACTTCCAATAAAACTTGCAATCGTCGCATCCGATTTAAACAGCGGAGAAGAGGTTGTATTAACTAAAGGCAAAATTTCAGACGCTGTCAAAGCAAGCATCGCGATAGCAGGAATTTTCCCTTCCACACAAATTGGTGGAAAAACTTTGATAGACGGGGGATATGTCAATCAAATTCCTGTGGAAGACGCATTTAAACTTGGCGCTGATGTTGTTATCGCTTCTGATGTTTCTTCAGAAATTGCAGGTTTGCAGGAGAACGAAAAGATAACAGGAAGCAAGAGTCAGATTAGAGCCGCAATGATACTTGCTGAAACAGCAAGGAAATTTCAACTGCGGTTTGCCGATGTTTCAATAAAGCCAGATTTGAAAGACCTTCACTGGACAGAGTTTGACAAAATTGAACTTTTTTTTGAAAGGGGATTTGCCGCCGCCAAAGAAAACCTTCCAAAAATCAAAAAGAAAATATTTGTCGCAAAGATTAAAAAGGTTTTTTGGAATATTTTCGGAAGAAAATGGTCAATAGATTTTAAGAAAGAAGGCAATTTTCAATAAATGAGCCCCGAAGATAAAAAAAAACAGACCCACTTCTGTTATAAACATCCACTAAAAGAAGCAAAAAGAAGGTGTTTCAACTGCAAAAAATATATCTGCCCAAAATGTCAGATAAAGATTGAAGGACACATCTTCTGCTCAAAAAAATGCTTTAAGGATTTCAAAAGCAAAGAAACAAAGGAAAAAGTTGGCGAATTTATAAAGAAAAAAGGGAAATTCTACGCTTTCAGGATGATATTTTACCCTCTTCTTGCTCTTTTAATTATGCTTTCATTTTTCCTTTACAAACAGTGGATTGAATCAATAGAACAAAAGGAAATCCAACCTCAAATTTCGCAAAAAAACGGCAAAAAACCCATCCATCCGGATTGGTCCTCCCCCTCTTCTGTTGAAATAAACCTTCCCGCAGAGAATGCATCTTTAACAGAGAGCGAGATAACTGTTTCAGGAATCGCCCCAAAAGAGTCAATGGTCGGCTTGTATGTCAATTCAGAAAAAGTGGACGCTACTTTTAGCGAGGATGGAAAATTTCTTTTTGAAAAAATTCCAATAAAAACAAAGGAAGCCATTTTACAGGCAAGATATTTTGATAGTTACGGAAACAACGCTTATTCCAAAGCCATAAAAATTCAACTCGTTGCTAAGCCCTCAATTTTTGAAATTCCCAAAAGAGAAGAACCATTTTTCAGCCCTGTCCTTTCATCTTTTCTTGATTTAAAGCAGGCGAAGGAGGGAAAAAAGACGATACTTCTTACCTTTGACGGAGGAAGCAACGACAACGCTACAGACACTATAATCAAAACGCTTGAAGAATCAAAAGTTAAAGCAACAATCTTTCTAACAGGAGAATATATAAAGAAATATCCAGAAAAAGTCAGAAGATTGTTAGCAAGCGGAAATGTCATTGGAAATCACACATATAGCCATCCGCACCTGACGACATACAGTTTTAACGAAAAACAGGCAACCCTTCCGGGGATCAAAAAAGAAACGGTAATAGAGCAGTTAAAGAAAACAGAAACACTTTTTGAATCTGTAACCGGTGCAAAACTCTCTCGTTTCTGGAGAGCCCCGTTTGGAGAAAAGAATTCAGAAATTTTGAAATGGGCATACGAAGCGGGTTACAGGCATGTCCACTGGACGCCGAAACTTGACACATTGGACTGGGTAGCTGACAAATCAAGCCCTCTATTCAGAGAACCAAGACAAATTTTGATGAAAATTTTAAAAGAGAGCGAAAAGGGAGAAATGCAACTTGATGGAGGGATTGTTTTGATGCACCTTGGCTCGGAAAGAGAAGGGGAATTAAGGGCGGATACAATCCTTGAAGAACTCATCTCAAACCTCAAATCTAAGGGCTATACATTCATAACAGTTGAAGAAACACAATGGGCGAAAGAAAAAGAAGTTGAGGAAAAATAAAAACAACCCTCGCCTCTCAGGAGAGGGGGCAAGCGGAAAACTCACATCGAAACTCTATGGAGAGTGGCTCTGAAGGTTTGCGTTCCTTTGGGGGATATCGCCTTAAAAAAGAAGTCACAATAAGTGGGGGCTGTTGTTTCAGGCGTCAACTGATTATTAGAAACCTTTATCATCATTTTGTTTGTGTTATTATTTACCTCTATGGAAAGAGATTATGTTGCGCTTTTAATTTTTGCCTTTACATATCTTCTTATAGCAGCAAGAAGGTTTAGACTGCTTCATATCGGAAGACCTGCCGGCGCCCTTGTCGGTGCAACTCTGATGGTTGTCTTTGGGGTAATTTCAATAGAGGGCGCTTACAAAACGATAGATTTAAACACCATAATTCTTCTTTTTGGAATGATGGTTATTTCAGAGTATCTCAGACTTGCAGGTTTCTTCAGGGGAGTGGCGACGCTTTTTATAAGAAACATATCATCACCAAAACATTTTATAACCGCTGTGGTGTGGATTTCTGGAATCGGCTCGGCTTTTCTTGTCAACGATACAGTCTGTATAATGATGACGCCAATAATTCTTGCTTACACAATTTCTGCCGAGGTTGACGCTCTCCCTTTTCTTATCGCTCTTGCAACTTCTTCAAATATCGGTTCAATGGGAACGCTGGCGGGAAACCCTCAAAATATGCTCATCGGTTCTTATGCGCATTTGAGTTATTCAAAATATTTTATTGTTGTTTTTCCTCTCGCTCTTTTTCTTCTTTATTTGAACAACATTCTCCTTAAAAAGGTTTTTGAAAAACGGCTTGCTGAAGAAAAAGGAAGTCCTCCTCAAATTCCCGAATTCAGGATAAAGAAAAATTTGATGGCAAAATCTGGGATTGTCCTTTTAATGGTGGTTTTGTTTTGGTTTTTGGGGTTTCATCTTTCATTTACTGCTTTGTGCGGGGCTTCTGTTTTGATTTTGGTTGCAAGGATTTCGCCTCAAAGGGTCTTTTCAAAGATAGACATTTCAATTCTTCTTTTTTTTGCTGGGCTTTTTATTGTCATCGGAGCAATGGAGGAAACAAGGGTCTTTGATTATTTTGAGCCGTTTGTTCCTACAAATTTCACTTTTTTGGGAAGTGTCTTGTTTTCATTTATAACTGTAATTTTCAGCAACTTATTTTCAAATGTCCCATTTGTTATGGTTGCGTTAAAGTGGGCTTCAAAGACTGCGTCATCTGAATATTTTTATTATCTTCTTGCTGTGATATCAACGCTGGCTGGGAATCTCACGCTGGTTGGCTCAATGGCAAATTTGATAGTTGTTGAAATGGCAAAAGGGACAAGAATTGTGGGATTTAGAGAATATTTTAAATTCGGGCTTTTGATAACTTTTTTGAGTTGTTTAATTTCTATTTGCTATCTCTATTTAATTTTCAAATTTATTTTGGTCAATTTTTAGAATCTCTGTGAATCTTTAGAAATTCTTTGAATGTTTCTGCGGGATTTTCTGCGAAGGCGGATATTGCGGAAAGCGAAGAAAACCCTCTTTTATAGAGTTCTAATGCGTTGTCAAGAGTTATTCCTCCTATCG
>JAAZNT010000067.1 GCA_012798145.1 Thermoanaerobaculaceae bacterium
CGGTGCACTCGTTTGATGATTTAAAAGAGATTGATGAGATTTAGGCAGGCTGAAAATGGCGAAGCCATTTACAGAAACATAAGAAAAAAGATTCTGCAAAAGGGAAATTTTGCAAGAAGATTTTTGATTATGTTTCAGGTTGCCGAAGGCAAACTGCCTGCCGATTGTTTAGTTTGTTATCTTCCATTTTCTCTAATGAAAGTCTTTAGCAAAATTTATTCTTTTGACAAATCTGGGCTAAATATTATTCCTGCTCAACCCAGATAAGTTTTTCTGTCTCAAAACCGAGCGATTTTGCTTTTTCAACGAGTTTTTCTTTGACTTCTTCAGGAAGTTGTTTCTCTCTCGAAAGAATCCAGAGGTATTTTCTGTTAGGTCCGCAAACAAGAGAATATTTGTAATTTTCTTTGTCAAGTTCAACAATAATGTATGAGCCGTAAAAAGGGCCAAAAAATGAAACTTTTAAAAAGCCCCTCTCTTTTTTTCCATCAACAAAATATGCTCTGCCCTTTGCTTCTTTCCATTTGTTTTCTTTTTTGCTGAAGCCTCTATTCAGAACTTTAACCTCACCTTTTTCTCCGATGGAGTATTCCGCCGAAACATTCACAAGTCCTCTTTCAAAAGAGTGGTCAAGGCGGGCGATTTCATACCACCTGCCCATATACCTCTCCACTTCAAAATTTTCAACCGGCTTTATTCCTTCCGGAATTTTTACACACCCAAAAAGAATAAGAAGAAAAGGAATCAATTTTTTCATTTAAGTTTTTTCAAAAATTGCCCAGTTTTCGCCAAGTTCTTTTGCAAGAGGCGTGATTATTGTCTTAGAATGGATCTTGATTCTTCTGTTTTCTTTTTTCGCTTTTCTCACATCTTCTTCAGAAACAAAATCAAAAGGCGAATCTATTTGCTCCTTCGCTGGCGCTTTTGGTGAAAAATCACCGTCATCTTTTTTTTGCTGATATTCATAGCCGTAGATTTCAAGGGGAGAAATGAGCGGTTTTAAGGGAATGACATCTTTTGCATTAATAGGTTTTGTTTCAAAGGCGACTCTTTTGATATCCATCAGATGAAGGGGCGTTATGTTGTCCGAAGTTATGTTGTTTCCAAGCGCTCCGCATCCAAGAGTCAATGCGGGAGGAAGATTGGTTGTGTATCCTATCGCTCCGTGAGTTCCCGGAGTGTTGACAAGAATTCTGAAAGCGGGTTTTTTAAGCGCAAATTCTCTAATTACATTGAGGTCTTGAGAATGAAGGCATAGAGTGTGGCCAAGCCCTCCATAATTTAAAACTTCAATGCACCTTCTGCAACCCGCCTCCCATCCGTCTTCCTCAAAATATGTTAGAACGGGGGAAAGTTTTTCCAGAGTGAGAGGATGCTCTCTTCCCACTCCATTTTCCTCAACGACCAAGACTTTAATATTTGAGGGAACTTCAAACCCCGCCATCTGCGCTATCACCTGAGGCGATTTCGCCACTATCTTCGGATTGAGGTTTCCTTTTTCATCAACGATCAAAGATTCAAGTTGCGCTTTTTCCCTCTGGTTGACAAAGTAACACCCTTCCTGCTTCAGCAGTTCTTTTGCTTTTTGAGCGACAGGAAGGTCCACAATAAGCGACTGCTCGCTTGCGCAAACGGTTCCCCAGTCAAAAGATTTTCCCGCAACAACATCTTTGACCGCTTTTTTAACATCGGCTGTTCTTTCAATGAAGGCGGGAACATTTCCGGGCCCAACTCCATAAGCGGGCTTTCCGCTTGAATATGCCGCTCTTACAAGCCCAAGCCCTCCCGTCGCAAGAATGACATTTGTAAGGTGGTGCTTCATCAAATACTGAGTGTCTTCAATTGAAGGTTCGTCAATAATACCGATTATCCCTTTTGGAGCGCCTGCGGAAACAGCCGCATCAGAAATAGCGTCAACAACGGCTTTTATGCAATTTTTTGCGAAAGGATGGGGAGAAATTACAATCCCGTTTCTTGCTTTCAGTGAGATCATAATTTTATAAATCGCAGTCGAAGTTGGATTTGTTGAAGGAATTACAGCAGCAACAATTCCCATCGGAGAAGCCACTTCATATATTCCCATTTCGGGCTTTGCCGAGATAAAGCCCGTCGTTTTCATAACTCTTATGTATTTGTAAACATCCTCTGCTGCCACCCTGTTTTTTATAACTTTGTCTTCAATTTTGCCGTAGCCGGTCTCTTCCTTTGCAAACCTCGCCCATTTTTCAAGGTTTGACATTGACACAGAATGAATCGCATCAATTATTCTGTTAACCTTTTCCTCATTGAATTCAGCAAAAAGGGTTTGAGCCCTTTTAACTTCTTCCATTATCCTGTCAATCTGACTTTTCATTTCTTTCTCCTGCAAACTTCAGGAATTATTCTTTCAACATCCTCAAAAGGCATCGGTATAATGTGGTAAGTTACGAGCTCTCCAACTCTTCTTGCCGCAGCGACCCCCGCTTCAACTGAAGCAGTAACCGAGCCGACATCTCCCCTTACATAGATTGAAATAAGCCCTCCTTCAGCGTTTCCGTATCCCGCCAACTCAACGCCCGCAGTTTTGACCATCTGGTCAGCCGCTTCAATTGCGCCGACAAGCCCTTTTGTCTCAACCATTCCGAGCGCTTCGCCTTTTGCCATATCTCTCCTCAAGATAATAAGGATAAGGTTTACTTTGATTTAAGTCAATAGGGTATCAATTAAAGTTTATTGGATTTTTTTTGTTTAATCTGGCAGAATAAAGGCTGGAGGAAGAATGGAAG
>JAAZNT010000068.1 GCA_012798145.1 Thermoanaerobaculaceae bacterium
AATTACGAAGAGTTCAGCAGGAGCAGGATAAAAAAGCTGGCAAGAATATAGAAAACTGGATTCATCTACCAAAAGAAACCGAAATTCAGGAAGTTTTCAGGCTTGCCAATGAAGATTTTGAGGCAACAAAGACAGCACTTGTAATACTGGCTTTTTCGTTTTCAGACGGAGCAAAAGAAGATGCTACTGAATCTATAGAGGAGGTGCCCAATGAAGAACAAAATAACCAATAAATTAAAAATGCATCTTCCTGAGATTAAAAAAAGATTCATGGTCAAGGAGATAGGTATATTTGGTTCGCAAATAAGAGGTGAAGCGAAAAGCAAAAGCGATGTAGACATCCTTGTCGAATTTGAAGAAGGTTGTGAAACATTTGATAACTATATGGATCTCAAGTTTTTCCTTGAAGATATTTTTGGAAAAAAGGTTGATTTAGTTATAAAAAATGTTTTAAAGGAAGAAATAAAGGAAGACATTTTGTCACAGGTTAAATATGCCTAAAAGAAAGTTTATCCATTTTCTGAATGATATTTTGACAAGTTCAGAAAAAATTATGTCTCTTGTTGAGAACAAACCTTTTGACAAGTTTGTTCAGGATTGGGTTATTGTTGATGCTACTATTAGAAATCTTTTAATAATAGGTGAAGCTGTAAAAAATTTACCAGATGAGATAAAGATAAAATATTCATTTGTTGAATGGAAAAAGATTGCTGGATTAAGAGATATACTGATTCATGAATACTTTGGGGTCAATTACAATATTTTATGGGATATAGTGAAAAATAAAATCCCAGAATTAAAAGTCCAAATTACAAAAATTGTTGATGAATTGAAAAATAAGAAATAGGAGGCATAAAATGCTTAAATTCATAACTTTTGCAGTAAAAACACAATTAAATGTCTATGACCTTAATAACGAGGCGGTGGCTGGTAATGTGACGAATATAAGAATTATGGAATTTCTTAACGAAAATGGCGAGAAACAAGAAGCACCGGCAGTATCAGGAAGGATGCCAGCGAGATTGATATAATATGGTAGTTTTAACTGGAGTTTGACAAATGATCTTATGGAAAGGTAACATACGAGTTCAAAGAAACTCAAAAGATTATTAAAAAAGGAGAAAGAGGGAAGTTGAGAGTTGATAATACAGAGAAATGATAAATGTAAGAGTCTGTATTATGAGAGTCTGTCGTCTGTGTGTCTACCATCTGAGAGTCTGTCACTTACACTATTTTACTATAGGAACAGATGGAGTTTTAGGAAGACGAATCAGACAAATTTTGCTATAATTTGTAGGTGGCTATGTGAGGTTACATTAAACTAATAACTTATACTGTTAAGCCACTGCTTTTATGAGGATTGAAAAGACGAAATATGGATAACATGCGAAAACCACTACAGATTAGCGATGGAAGGGCGGTAAGAGGATTTTTGGGGAATTTGTATAGGAATAGACCTGAGTTTCATGGGCATGGGGGGGAATTCAGAACATGTTAGAAGCAATTAGAAATCTTGGAATAATCAAAATGATTCAGGAATTTCCTGATGAATTTACTTATGAAGCATTGGGTTCGGTGGATAAGTTTCTTGAGCAGCGAGAAAATGTAATTCAAAAGGGGATTTATGGTAATTTACAGTTTGAGACGATTGATGATGAAGAAATAGGGGTTTTTTCTATAAATGGTGATGGCATTATCTTTAAAAAGATGGCAAAGACTGATGATACCACTCAGTATGTTTTCCGAAAGACGCCCGGCTCGCAGGCCGCTTATATCTCACCTACATGGAAGGCTGCAAAAAGCAATAAAAAGTTAGAAAGCACTGTTGAGTATTTCAAGCAATACATTAAAACCGAGGGTCTATCTAAAGAAGCAAAGGAGGTGTTTGAAAAAATAATAAGCGTTTTTGAAAGTAAATCAATCAGTGTAGAAGAGGATGGAAAGATTATTCAAAAAGACTTTTGGAGCATTTACAACGATAAGAAGAAGTCAGATAGCAACAAAAAGGGGCTCAATGTTTTTACGATTACGATTAATAACAAATACCCGGGTCAAATAAACGAAATCTTAAATTACGCTCTAAATCAAATAGCTGATAGTTTTTATTCAGCGTCCGGCATAGAACCTACAATTGGAAAGTGCAGCATTTGTTATCATGACGACAAATTGTTCCCCAATGTCTTAAGTGGCACTGGGATTAATATCGCCAATATTGATAAGCCAGGCTTTTTCCCTGGGGTTTCAAAACAAGCTTCTCTCAAGGCGTTTCCTATATGCGCACCATGTGCGGAAGCTTTGTTTGTTGCTAAATCACAAGTTTTACCTCAATTTACTCAGTTAATCTCAGGGCATCAATCTCTAATCATCCCGCATCTTGTCCAAAGTGATAATAAGACCAAAGGATTGGAAATTATTCAATATGCGTTGAAGCTTCTTGCAAGAGATGTTTCATCATCTAAAGGCACGGAGGCAGGAATAATTGAAGATATTGCAGATAATAAGGGAATTGCAACGGTTTCTTTTTTATTTGGAGAGGTTGCTGGTCAATCTATTCAGAACATAAGAAAATTTTTACCTGATGTCCTACCCTCAAGACTTTCTGAAATCGCAAAGGCAATTCATGAAATTAATGGTATTCACAACGCTTATCCTGATGATCATCCTTGGGTTTTTAAGAATAAGCAAAAAGGCCGACGAAATCCTTTAGATGGACAACTTCAGATAATTAGAAATGTCTTGGGTATGGCAAGGTATGTTAAACCTTCTCAGGGAAAAAGGAAACCATTTAAGTCATCGTCTGTTGACAGCCTTGATCTTTTAGAGGCAATTTTTATGAAAAAGGACTTTTCTCTGAAAGCTCTCATTCCTGAATTTTCGGCAAAGCTTTCCTATGATTTCTTAGGCTCACTTTCAAACGAGAAACAGGAGCCGGTTTTTGTAATAAGGGACAATATTGCAAATATGGTTTATCTTTTAAGATTCTTAGATAAATTGGAGGTTATAAAAATGGCAGACAATATTAATCTCGTGGGTAAATATCTTGAAGGATGTGAAGGGCTTGAGCCTCTTAATAAATTCTTAAGCG
>JAAZNT010000069.1 GCA_012798145.1 Thermoanaerobaculaceae bacterium
CACGACTTTGTATAGGTATTACAGGTTGTATGGAGTATTGGGAAATTCAAACTCCGGTCCTTATGTTTTTGAATTTGAATTCAAGATAAATAGCGCTGTAACGGGTGAAACTGGCACAGACATCAACAACACGCCGTCAGCGATTTCTCTTACTGCGTCAAACTATGATTCAAACTGCGGTATAAAAATTGAATTTACTGGTGGCGTAGGAGCGACGCAGTTTGATTTGTGGGTTGATGGTTCTCAAGAAGCGACAAATATCACATCTGGTTATGTTTATCCTCCCGCTGACAACTCTTCACACAGTTATATGGTTAGGGGAATAAATGGGGCGTGCTTTATAGATTCAAATACACAGGCGGTTTCTGATCCCAACTGCGGGGTTCCTCCGCCAGAAGTCGCTGCGGGAACGAACTTTACATGGAATGCAAACCAGACAAGCCAAACAATGAATTGGACTTCAGAACCATTGGCGACGGGTTATAGAATTTACAGGGGAACAAAGGCGCAGTTAGGCGATCTCTGCGATAGTGATTCTGACTTTTGCAGGAGAAGCGAGCAGACGGGAACATCTCTTGATATTACTTCGGATTCTCCCCAAACCATTGACCCAACAAACAAAGTTCTTTTCTATCTAATCACCGCTTATAACGGCGCAGGAGAAGGTCCTGCAGGAAACGCAACCTGCGGAGCAAGGCAGGTAAATTCAACTGGAAACTGCCCATAAAAAATTCAAATGGAGTAAATAGGAGGGGCGGGGAAACCCGCCCCTTTTTTGTTGTTAAAAAATAAACGGCTTCCCTACTTTTTTGGTTTTAATCCCAAAAGGGAGCCAAGTCCCCCCGTTTTCTTCTTAATAAGGAGAAGGTCAATGTCGCAGTCCTTGCACATAAAGTGGTCTGCTCCACCAACAACAAATGGTTTATTGACACAGCAATCCTTGCAAAAATATTTTCTGCATTTGGGGCAAAACCATTTTGAGGGAATGTTTGGATGGTAAACACAGTGGTCTTCATCTCCAAATTTCTCCCTGTCTTTTAAGACTTTTTCAGCAAAAAGCGGATCCATTGCAGGAATGGCTTTTAGAGGGAGCCAATTCCCAATGCCTTCAATCATTGCTTCGTCATTCATTGTTAATTTGTCTTCCAAAATGAATTCGAGAATTTGAGCGAGATTAAACGGCCCTCCCGGCACCATTGTCCCTGTTGCTTTAAGTCTCAACCTCCATATGGAAGGGTCCTCTTTTACAGGTTGAGGAGGTGGAACAACGGTTGACTGTTTCTCAAAAGGTACCGCCCTGCCGTCTGGAAAAACGACAAGAGAGTTTTTGCATTTCTGGCAGGTTCCCTTGTTGCCGTCGCTTTTCAACTTTTCTGTTTCCAGTTGAAAATTGTTTCCGCAAATCGGACAGGAAAAATTTTTTATCATTTCAAACCCCAAAAGCAATGAACTTTTATTGAAGTCATAACTAAAAAGTTTGCAACTAAGAGCAAATTCTAAAAAAAACATTGGTTTTTGTCAAATTTTTTTTGAATTTTTTGCATCTTTTGTTAAAATTTTTTTTGAGGTTAATAATGAAACTTTTTGTAAAGGGCGATATAGACGGATTTTTTGGACTTGCTCTTGATAACCTTGTTCAGGTTCTCCTCATTGAATCGTTGCTGACAACGGTTCTTGGCTTTCCGAGACAATTTGTCTATAAGACGGTTCTGCCGGGAGTCGCTGTTTCTCTTCTTGTTGGAAACCTTTTTTATTCTTATCAAGCGCTGAAACTTTCGCAAAAAACGGGAAGAAATGACCACTGCGCCCTTCCTTACGGAATCAACACCGTTTCTCTCTTTGCCTATGTTTTCCTTGTTATGCTTCCCGCTAAACTTTACGCAGAATCTTTGGGTTTTAAATATTCTTATCTTTTTGCTTGGAAAGCGGGGCTATTGGCTTGCCTCGGCTCGGGCGTTATTGAGTTTGCTGGTGCGTTTGTGGCGGAAAAAATTCGAAAAGCGACTCCGAGGGCTGCGCTTTTGTCAACCCTTCCAGGCATTGCGCTTGGATTCATCTCACTCG
>JAAZNT010000070.1 GCA_012798145.1 Thermoanaerobaculaceae bacterium
AAGGACAAAGGAGGGGTAACCTTTCGCGGTGTTTCCCGGACAAGTTGCGGAGCCTTGCGGACGAGTTGTGGGGCTTTTCTGACAAGTTGCGGAGCTTTGCGGACGAGTTGCGGAGCTTTGCGGCCGAGTTGCGGGGCTTTTCCGACGGGTTGCGGAGCCTTGCGGACAATCTTTCTGACCTTGCGGACAACCTTTCCATCTCTGCGGAGACCCGACAGGGTTCTGCGGACACCCGACAAAGTTCTGCGGACAACCGACAGAGTCCTGCGGACATCCGACAAAGTCCTGCGGAGACCCGACAGGGTTCTGCGGAGAGCCGACATTTGAGAGAAAATCTTTAGATATGGTGAAAACAATTCCGCTTTTACCATATTTTGTAAATTGTTTATTTTAATATATTTTCTTTGTCAACAATAAGTTTCGCGTGGTTTTGCGTTTAACGGTTTCACATATGTGACGTTTTATATTTTGCCGAAAAGCGAGCGAAGCGCAGCAGGCAAAATAAAAGATATGGCTTTAACCCGAAGCGACCATCGGGAGCGGAGCATATATGCGCTGTTGCACGATTTTGAGCACAAAAAAGATTTAATCAAAGTTCTTATTTTTTAGCCAATTCAATAAATTATCTATGGAATAATTATTTTTGGGAATATTCTTTAGAACTTCAATTAAATCTTTACATGTAATATATTCTATTTTTTTTATATTATCATAATTTGTTGATAATTTTTCTTTATAACTATTTTTATAATTATTTAACATAGCAATAGCATCATTATTTTTACTAGATTTGTATAATAATAGAATAAAATAAAAATATTTATTTACATTATATGAATAAAATGAACCAACTTCAATATTTCTAATTATTTGATCTCGACTTGCATTATGTTTTGTATTTAAAGAAATTGGACTATTATATTTTGCTTCACAAAAAATAACATCTTTATTTGTTTCAATTATTAAATCAATTTCTGAGTTACCCTCTTTATGTTTTAAATACTTTTGTGGCGGGGATATCTTTTCCCATAATTTTATATTAATATTTTCATAACTTGTAAATTCACAATTAATTTTATTTGCAAATAATTTTAGCCAATTAAAATCATTGATATTTTGTAATGTTTTGAAAATATTCCATGTTATAGCATCTTCACTATTTTCACTGCATATTTTATTTAATTTATCTGAACTTAATTTATTAAAAATAATATTATCTTTATCAATAAGAATATTATCTTTATAATTATCAAATACTTTTACACCAGTTTTTGTAATTTTATACATTAATGTCCCTTAACTTAAACAAATTTTTTTGTGCGCAATTTCGTGCAACTTGTTAATATCCGCACCAATGGTTCGGATATACTCCAATTTTGCTAAAATATCAGCAATATGTTTAAGATTATCAACCGATGAAATAATTTTTGAAATTGATTTCTCGCTCAAAACTGATGGTAGTTCTTTATCTTTTTTCGGTTTTTTCATTTCATAATTCATAGAGTTAATTATGTTCCATTTTGACCTTTAATGTCAAGCCCCCTATTTGCCTTGTTAAAAAACGAATGGTTAAGATATTTATGAAAAAGGTGAATTGATATGCCCCGCCCTCTCCTGAAAGGCGAAGGGGATGCTTGAGCGTCATTCTGATTGTTTCCCTCGTTCTTGACCCTTGAAGAATCTTGTCGCTTCGAAGTGGGGAGATCCTTCAGGGGCAATTGCTTCAAAGGAGCGTTCAGGATGACAAGGGGGAGGTTGCTGCAAAGAAAAAATCGCAGGGACTGCGTTTTTAAGACGGAAACCTCACCCCGCCCTCTCCTGCGATGAGAGGGGGATTGTTAAAGACTGCTTCGCTTGGATTCGCTTCGAAGATAATCTCGCAGTGACTGCGTTTTTGAGACGGTAACCTCACCCCTGCCCCTCTCCTGAGATGAGAGGGGGATTAAAGGAAGATTGTTTCATTTGTTTTTGTTTCGAAGCGATGAAGAGGATATTGCTTCTAAGGAGCGTGCGGATGACCTTTAAATCAAATGTCTTTCTTTCGCTTCTTTTTCAAGGGCGTCCCTGAAGTTTGGATGGGCGATTTTAATTAGCGCTTTTGCTCTTTGCTGAAGGTTTCTGCCCCAAAGTTCGGCTACGCCGAATTCTGTGACGACATAGTGCACATCGGCTCTTGTGGTTACTACCCCTGAACCTTCTTTTAGTTTGGGGACAATTCTTGAAATCGTTTCGTTTTTTGTGGTTGATGGGAGCGCGATTATAGGTTTTCCCCCTTTGCTCGCAGCAGCGCCCCTGATAAAATCAAGCTGTCCTCCAAAACCGCTGTAGATATAAGTTCCTATTGAATCGGAGCAAACCTGCCCTGTTAAATCAACTTCTATTGCACAGTTTACTGCTATCATATTGTCGTTTTTTGCGACAACGAAAGGATCATTTGTGTAGTCAACAGGATGGAGTTCAAGAAGAGGGTTGTCATTGACTACATCGTAAAGAGCCCTTGTTCCAAGGATGAATGTGGCAACGACTTTTCCGGGGTGGAGACTCTTTTTTGCCCCTGTGACTATTCCGTTTTCAAGAGCGCTCATCAGCCCGTCTGAAATCATCTCTGTGTGTATTCCGAGGTCTTTTTTCCCTCTTAACATTGAGAGAACCGAATCCGGAATCCCTCCTATTCCCAGTTGGAGAGTCGCTCCGTCGGGAATCATATCGGCGATGAAAGAGCCAATTCTTCTTTCAACTTCTGTTGGCTGTTTGGGTTTGAGTTCAATCAGTGGCTCGTCAGTTTCAACTATGTAGGTTGCTTTTGAAATGTGGATGAAAGAATCACCCAAAACCCTCGGCATTTGCTTGTTTACCTGAATTATCACCGTTTTTGCCGCTTCAACAGCAGCTTTGCTTGCAAGAACTTCAAGCCCCAAACTCATAAAGCCGTGGTCGTCGGGTGGCGAACATTGAACTATCGCAACATCCACTTTTGTTACGCCGCTTCTTATTGCTTTGGGTATCATATGAAGGTGAATGGGGACATAGGAAGACCTTCCGTCGTTTACCGATTCTCTGTCGCTTTCTCCTACAAATAAAGAGTTGTGATGAAACGCTTTTTCCATTCCCTGCTTTGAGAATGGGTCTTCTCCAATTAAAAGGACATGGCTTAGAGTGACATTTGTCAGCTCTTCAGCCCTAAGAGAAAGTGCTTTCATTATAGCGATTGGAACGGCGGCGTTCCCGCCAAGATATACATAATCGCCGGACATCACCGCTTTTACGGCTTCTTCAGGCGACCTTAACTTATTTTTGTAATCGTCTCTCCAAGACATTTATTCCTCCCCTAACAATTTTTCAAGGTCCATCGGCTTTTCGGATATATGTCTGCTGACATTTTTCCCTTCGTAAAGGTAGCAACCTCTTTGAAGGTCTTTCCATTCTCTCATCGCCTTTCTTATTCCCTTTTTTTGCATTGATATTAAAAAAGGAAGAAGAGAGTTTGTCAAAGCGTAACTTGATGTCCTTGCCACATAAGAAGGGCAGTTGGGAACGGCGAAGTGGAGAACCCCCTCTCTTACAAAAATTCCGCCTGAAGGACCTTGAAGGCGGGTTGTTTCTATACAGCCGCCTTGGTCAAAAGAAAAGTCAATAATGACCGTCCCTTTCCTCATTTTCTGAACCATCTCTTTTGTCACAACTATTGGGGCGACTTGACCGGGAACCAAGACAGCGCCTATAAGCACTTCTGCGAATGAAACATATTTTTCTATGTTTTCCTTTGTCGCAAAAGCGGTAGTAACTCTTCCCATTAGTGCTTGGTCTATTCTTTCAAGAGCCCTTTGAGAAATATCCAATACATAAACAGAACATCCAAGCCCCAAAAAAGCCCTCGCGGCGTGGTATCCCAAAGTGCCGCCACCAATAATAACTATGTCTGCGGGGGGAATCCCCGGCGCTCCCCCAAGGAGAATTCCCAAGCCCCCCGAAGTTGTTTCAAGAAGTTTGCCGGCGATTTGCGGCGCCATTTTAGCGGCGATTTCAGAGGAGGTTTTCAAAATCGGAAGATATCCGTCTTTGTCTTGTATCGTTTCATACCCTATCGCTGTAATCTCTTTTTGAATGAGGCGCTGGATGTAGCTTTCTCCGCTTACTGCAAGATGGAGAAAAGCAAGCAATGTTGCTTTATTCTGCATTACATCAATTTCTTGGGGAGTAGGTTTTGAAACCTTTACAACAGCATCGCTTCTTCCGAAAACTTCTTCTCTTGAGTAGATAATTTTTGCCCCGACTTTTTCGTAGAGTTCGTCGGCAAAGCCGGCGTTCATCCCCGCCCCTGTTTCAACAAGGACTTCCGCGCCAAGCTCAACAAGTTCTCTTACTCCGGGAGGAACAAGGGAGACCCTTTCTTCTTCGCATACATTTTTCATACTGCATTCTTTGGGAACTCCTATTATCATCTTCACCTCCCGTTTTATCCAACACCAAAAAGGGTGCGGGTATATTATAAAGAAGGTTTATATTTTTTTCAAAATCGCCTCTATCATTTCAAAGGTTGAAGAAGCTCCCATTTGGATTGATTTGGCTCCGCCGGAAATTCTCATCATATCGTAGGTTCTGACTTTTCCTTCAGCAACAACCTCCGCTATGGCATTTCTTATTTTGTCTCCTATCGCTTTTTCTCCGATGTGGTCGCAGAGCATTGCGGCTGACAGAATCATAGCGATCGGGTTGACAATTGGGGGATCAAGTTTTTCATATTTTGGGGCAGAGCCGTGCGTCGGCTCAAAAACGGCATATTCTTTTCCGATATTTCCTGAGCAGGCGAATCCCAAACCGCCTACAAGACCCGCAAATCCGTCGGAAAGTATGTCTCCGAAAAGGTTTTCGCACACGAAAACTCCGTAATCTTCGGGATTTTTAGTGAGCCACATCATTATGGCGTCAATATTTACAGACCACAAAGCAATTTCGGGGTAATCTTTGGCTATGCTTTTTGCCTCTTCCTCAAACATTCCAGAGGTCTCTCTCAAAACATTCGGCTTTTCTGAAACCGTAACGCTTTTGTAGCCAAACTTTTTTGCGTATTCAAAAGCTTCTTTTATAACCCTTCTTGTCATATCTCTTGTCACAATTCTTGTTGAAATTGCAAGATCTTCCCCTTTTACATTTGAAAAAGGCTTGAATTTTGGGTGTGTTTTGAAGGCGTCCAAAACTTTTTCCGGAGGGTTGGTCCATTCAACGCCGGCGTAAGAACCTTCTGTGCCCTGTCTGAAAATAACAACATTTATTTCTGGCTCAAAGACGCTTCCATCTGGGTTTTTCTTGACGAAGTTGAGAGGGTTCCCTTTGAAACTTCGGCATGGTCTTACACACAAGTCAAGATTAAACATCTGCCTCATTGAAACAATAGGGCTAAAATAGGTATAGCCCTTTCCTTTCAGTTGTGGGTCAAGTTCAGCATCCGCCTCTTTCTTTGGTTTGCTTGTGATGGCGCCGAAAAGTCCAAGTTTATATTTTTCAAGTAGTTTAACTGTTCTTTCGGGAAGAGGATTTCCCTCTTTGCACCAAAAATCCCAGCCGATGTCTCCGTGAATAAATTCAGCTTTAAGTCCCGCTTTTTCAAGAACTTTCACCGATTCTGGCAGAACTACTTTTCCAATTCCGTCACCCGGCATTGCGACTATTGTGTAATGGTTCATCAGAACCTCCTTTCAAAATACAATTTTATTATTTTATTTAGGGTTTTTCAAGTTTCAAAGAAATTATCTTTTTAAGCGCTCGTTGGTTTTGTTTTTATTGGCGATTTGGGCTAAAATCACTATTTTAATTCCCTTCTTGTAGGGGGGCTTGACAAACGGGAAAAAAAATTATATGATTATAAGGCTTGTCTTATGACAGGCACCTTTTTTAATTTTTTGAAGGAGGAGTTTTTGCCAACAATTAATCAGTTAGTCCGCAAGGTTAGAGAGCAGGTCAAGTATAAGACCAAAAGCCCGGCGCTGCAGGGCAATCCTCAGAAAAGAGGAGTTTGCACCCGCGTTTACACAACCACTCCCAAGAAGCCCAATTCGGCGCTGAGAAAAGTGGCTCGTGTGCGTCTTACCAACGGGATGGAAGTTACTTCCTACATTCCCGGGATAGGGCACAATCTTCAAGAGCACTCCGTTGTCCTTATCAGAGGCGGCAGAGTTAAGGATCTTCCGGGTGTCAGGTATCATATCATCAGAGGAAAACTCGACACTACGGGAGTTGACGGAAGAAAACAGGGGAGGTCTAAGTACGGAGCAAAAAGACCAAAGTCATAAATGAGCCCCTAATGGGGTTGATTGCTCTTTGATAATTTGAAGTGAAGGAGTATGTTAGATGCCAAGAAAAGCTTATGTAGCAAAAAGGGAAGTTCAGCCAGACCCGATTTTTGGTTCAACTTTAGTGACAACCATTGTTAACAAGATACTATTAAAAGGGAAAAAATCTGTTGCAGAGAAAATTGTTTACGGAGCCCTTGATATAATCAAAAATAAGACTAACGACGATCCGATAAAAATTCTTAATAAAGCCATAGATAATGTTAAACCTAATTTAGAAGTTAAATCCCGCAGAGTGGGAGGAGCAACCTATCAGGTGCCTGTTGAAGTGCGCCCTGACAGAAAACTTTCTCTTGCGCTGAGGTGGATTATTGAGAACGCCAGAAACAAGAAAGAAAAAAGCATGATGGAAAATCTGGCGGCAGAATTGCTTGACGCATACGCTGAAAAAGGCGATTCAATTAAAAAGAGAGACGACACGCATAAGATGGCTGAAGCCAATAAGGCTTTTGCGCATTACAGGTGGTAGTGTAAGTGGCAAGAACAGTTCCTTATGAACGGAGACGAAATATAGGTATTATGGCTCACATTGACGCTGGCAAAACAACCACAACCGAGAGAATTCTTTTCTACACCGGCGTCAATTATAAGATGGGCGAAGTTCATGATGGGACTGCCACTATGGATTGGATGGTTCAGGAGCAGGAGAGAGGAATTACAATTACCTCAGCCGCAACAACCTGTTCTTGGAGGGATTACAGCATAAATATTATTGACACCCCGGGACATATTGATTTTTCTGCGGAAGTTGAAAGGTCACTAAGAGTTCTTGACGGGGCGGTCGGCGTTTTCTGCGCTGTTGGAGGAGTGGAGCCGCAGTCAGAAACCGTATGGAGACAGGCAGACAGATACAAAGTCCCAAGAATAGCATTTGTTAACAAGATGGACAGGCAGGGAGCAGATTTTGAGAGAGTCATCTCAATGATGAAAGAAAGACTAAAAACAAGGCCTGTTCCACTGAACATACCTCTTGGAAAAGAAGACTCTTTTTCCGGTGTAATTGACATTGTCAATATGAAATCAGTCAGATGGCTTGACGACACTCTCGGCGCAGAATTTGTTGTTGAAGAAATTCCTGAAGATCTTAAAGAAACAGCAAATCACTACAGGGAAATACTTATTGAAGCAGCGTCGGAAGCGTCTGACGATGTTATGCACAAATACCTCTCCGGAGAGGAGATAGAACCAGAATTGCTCAAACCCTCTTTGAGAAAACTCACTATTTCTATGAAAATTACGCCGGTTTTCTGCGGAGCTTCTTTTAAAAATAAAGGAATACAGCCGCTTCTTGACGGTGTTGTGGATTTCCTTCCTTCGCCTTTGGATATTCCCCCTGTGAAAGGGACAAACCCCGACAACGAAAAAGTGGTTGAATGCAAGCCCTATGATGACGAACCTCTTGTGGCTCTTGTTTTTAAAATAATGACAGACCCCTTTGTTGGTCAACTTGCATTCGTTAGGGTCTATTCAGGTAAGCTTGAAACGGGAAAAAGTGTTTATAACGCAAACAAATCCAGAAGCGAAAGAATAGGCAGACTCTTAAGAATGCACGCAAATAAAAGGGAAGAAATAAGCGAAATTTTGTCGGGAGACATCGGCGCGGTCGTCGGCTTGAGAGATGTTACAACAG
>JAAZNT010000071.1 GCA_012798145.1 Thermoanaerobaculaceae bacterium
ATTCCTCCTGACAAATTCATTCCGATAGCAGAGGAAAGCGGGCTTATTGTTCCACTTGGAGAATGGGTTTTAAATGTGGCATGCACCCACATAAAAAATCTTCAACTTGAAGGGCACAAAAATCTAAGAGTCTCCGTTAATTTGTCGGCAAAGCAGTTCCATAGAAGAGATTTGCTTGATGTGCTGGAAAAAGTTCTTGCAAGGGTTGGGCTAAACCCATCCTGTCTTGAACTTGAAATAACAGAAAGAACCGCTGTCATGGATTTGGAAAGCACTACGGCGATGCTATATGCTTTAAGCACAAAAGGCGTCAGACTTGCAATAGACGATTTCGGAGCGGGCTATTCATCAATGACTTATCTAAAAAGATTTCCAATTCACTGCCTAAAGATTGATATGTCTTTTATAAAGGATATAGAAAGAGACCCCAAAGACCGCGCTATTGTTGAGGCAATAATAACTATGGCTCACGGTCTTGGACTTGAAGTTGTCGCAGAGGGAGTGGAGACGGAAGGACAACTCAGAATCCTTTCTGAGATTGGTTGCGACCATTATCAAGGGCACTACTTCGGTAAAGCGGAGCCGATGAACTCTTTCAACTGGGGAACAAATAACGGCAATTGACAAAATGAAAATTGTCATAAGCGGCTCAAGCGGCTTTTTAGGAAACGAAACAAAAAGAGCGTTTTCAAAATTGGGCTACGATGTTTTTTCTCTTGTTAGGAGAAAGCCCGAAAATGAAAAAGAGTTTTTTTATAATCCATCAAAAAAAGAGATAGATAAAAAAGTCTTTGATGGTGTTTCAGCAGTAATAAATTTTGCCGGGGAGTCTATTTATGGAATTTGGACTAAATCAAAAAAAGAGAGAATAGTATCTTCCCGTGTCGAAACAACAAGATTTCTTTCAGATAAGATAAATGAATGTGCTAAAGGGATAATTTTTATTTCTGCTTCAGCGACAGGATTTTATGGTTATGAAAATAAGAAGAATTTGGATGAAGAATCTCCCAAAGGGAAAGGGTTCCTCTCTGATGTGTGCGAAATGTGGGAGAATGAAGCCCTTAAAGCAGAAGAGAGCGCAAGAGTTGTAATTGCAAGGTTTGGCGTTGTTCTCGGAAAAAGCGGAGGAATGATTAAGAAGATTCTTCCACTGACAAGATTAGGTTTTTTTGGAAGAATTGGTGATGGAAATCAATATTTTTCTTGGATAGCATTAGAAGAAATTCCTAAGATAATAGAGTTTCTTCTGAAAAATAGCGAAGTCAATGGCGCTGTCAACTGCGTTGCTCCGCAAGAGACTAAAAATAAGGATTTCAGTGAAAGTCTTGCAAAAACGCTTGGAAGAAAAGAGATTTTTGTCGCGCCCGCTTTTCCTTTCAAAATATTTGGAGGAGAAATGGCAAAGGAAATGGCGCTGGGTGGAGCGGGAGTTATCCCAAAAAAGCTTTTTGAAAGTGGCTATAAGTTCTCATTCCCTGACCTTGAAACCTGCCTCAAATCTATTTTCATAAATAATTAAGAAACCCATTTTTCTTTTTCATCTTATTTTGATAAAATGAAATGGGTTGATAATGGTGGATGTAGAAGAAGGCACCAGAGAAAAAAAGAAATTCCCGAAGGTGTTGAAAATTTTTCTAATCTCAATTCTTATCCTTTTTGCGATTGTTCTTCTTTCTGGATTGATGACCCGCCAGCCAACATTTACAACTTTGGAGTATAAATGGACAATCAAAAGCGATCCCCAAAAACTTAAGGAATATGTTGAATATCTATCAGTGAAATCTCTTCCAAGAAACCACAGGTTTGAAAATGGGCTTGAAGAGACCAGAAATTACATATATCAGACATTCAAGAAATATGGGGACAATGTTGAAATAGAGGAATGGTCAAAAGGCGGTCATACATTTAAAAACATTTCAATGAAAATAGGGGCTTCAGAAGGTAAGATGATCGTGATTGGAGCGCATTATGATGTTTGGGGCGATTTCCCCGGCGCCGACGACAACGCAAGCGGGGTGGCGGGGCTTCTTGAACTTGCCAGACTTTTTTCAGAAAAGAAGCCGCCAATTCAAGTTGAGCTTGTCGCTTACGATTCAGAAGAGCCGCCTTTTATGGGAAGCGAACTTATGGGAAGCTTCGTCCATGCAAGAAAATTGAAAGAATCACAAAGAGAAGTTGTCGGGATGGTCTGTCTTGAAATGATAGGGTACTATGCGGACGAGCAGCCGATGATTTACACTTTTATGAGTGTTGTCTATCCTAAAAAAGGTGACTTTATTGCAGTTGTAGGAAGATTCCAAGACATTAAGATGGCGAGGAGATTCAAAAAGGCGATAAATGGAAGAAAAGGAGTAAAGGCTGTAAGTTACAATGGCCCAAAAATAGTGGGAGTTGACCTTTCAGACCAAAGAAACTACTGGAGTGAAGGGTATGAAGCAATTATGATTACAGACACAGCATTTTTAAGAAACCCTTATTACCACACTGACAAAGACCTTCCAACAACGCTTGATTACCAAAAAATGGCTTCGGTCATTGATGGTGTCTTCAGCGCTGTGCAGTCGTTTAAAAAGTGAGAAAGACAAAAAGCCATTGATGAAAGACGAAAGGTATATTGTTTTAGGTGAAATTTTTAAAAGCAATAAAATGGGAAAAGGAGGCTTTATCTAAGATAGTTTTCCCTTTGCTAAATAAGGGACAGGCAAATATGTTTCAAGCTAAAAAATGGCAATTCTTTGACTTTTTCCATTTTGTGAATGATAATTTTATTTGGAATAAGGAAAAAGATGCTTATTTTTATATGTTTTTATGCAAAAGAAACAAATAAGAAAAGTGATTGTGAAAGCTTAGTAAATATTTTCTTGAAAGAATTTTCGTTGGAGAATAAAAATGGCAAAGCCAAAGTTAAGCAGCACGGAGAGTCGCGCTCCAAAAAATGATTTTCATTATGGCAGCCAAATATCTAATTTGCCTAAATTGTCTTCCATCATTTTGACGCAAGAATTTGAATTGTTGCCAAACATTACAGAGGTATTTGAATTAGAATTTGCTTATTATGAGTATCAATCTCTTTTAGAAGATGAAATACTTCGCAGAGGTGCTTTTTTCAAAAGCGTTAATGGTGTTCCAACTTATCATTATTTAATCTGCTCCAATAATAGCCATCTTCTTTGGGAGGGAAGATCTGAACTGACCAAATCCTATTTCAAAGAGGGCAACTTTTCTACAGGCTATGCCACTCATGGTTTATTTCCTTATAGAGGGAAATTTCATCCTCAACTTATAAAAGGAATCTTGAATGTTTTAAAAATTCAACCAGGTGAAATTGTTCTTGATCCAATGTGTGGCAGCGGAACTCTGAATATTGAGGCGAGCCTTATAGGGGTTGAATCAATAGGCATAGACAAGAGCCCTTTTTGTGTTCTGATGAGCAAAGTAAAACATCTTTCGCTTAAATCTGACGCAGTTCAAATAACTTGTGCTCTTAAGAGAATGAATGAGAATTATGAAACGCTAATGCAATGCGAAAAACTGCCAAAAGAATTTTTTTCCTGCGAAGAACAGAACTTGCCTGAAGGAATAACTTTGCTTGCTTTTTTGGATGCGATGGGTTATTCAAGGCGATGTTCCAGAAGCTTAAATACATTATTCCCAAATGTTCTCAAAAGATATGCAGGGCAGATTAGCTCTTTTATTCAGATTAGAGATAAACTAAATCTTGAGTTTGGAAATGCAAGATTTGAGATAGGAGACGCAAGAAACCTTCCTCTGGAGAACAACTCCATTGATGCTGTAATAACATCCCCGCCCTACTCATTTGCAATTGACTACGCAGAAAATGACAAGCCCCAGTTGGAGTATCTCGGATGCGATGTAGATGAATTAAGAGAGGAAATGATAGGACTAAAGGGAAAAAATAAAAAGGAGAAGCTTTCCAATTATTTTGAAGACATTGAAAAGACGGTGTGCGAAATGAACAGAGTTCTGAAGCAAAACAAATACGCTATCATCATTATTGGCTCAAACGATGTTCAGACTGGAGGCATAAGGCTTGAGAACAAAGTGGAAGAAATTGCCTTAAAGAAGGGTTTCTTGCTTGACCAAAAGATTGTGAAACCAATTAAAGGAATACAGAATACAATGAAGGATGAGTATATTTTGTTTTTTAGGAAAAAATGATGAAATTTTTGTGGATAGATTCAAAAGACTTAGAGAATTGGGCTGATAGGCGGGGTTGCCAAGAATTTCTACCACTTGTTATTCGTCAGTTAATAAGAGCTTCAATAAAAGATATAAAGTCTATTTCTTTCCCAGCTGGAGAAAACATAACTTATCCGGGATGGGATGGAAAATTGGAGTCGCTTGAGGAAACAGAATATATACCCAAAGGATTATCTGTATGGGAAATTAGTGGAGAACAGAATATAAAAAAGAAAGCGGAGGAAGATTATCAGAAGAGAAAACAAAATCCTCTTGGTTTAAATCCTTCTGAAACAGTTTTTATTTTTGTAACTCCACGAACATGGACCCAAAAGGAGCAATGGGCAAAGGGGAAAAAAGAAGAAAATTTCTGGAAAGATGTAAGAGTTTATGATGCGAGAGATTTGGAAGGATGGCTTGAACAAGCTCCTGCCGTGGGAGCATGGTTGGCGAAATATATTGGAAAATATCCGGAAAATATTTTATCTCTAGAAGATTGGTGGAACGAATGGTGTCAGGTTACAAGACCACCGCTTGTCTCCGATCTTGTACTTGGAGGAAGGAAAGAGGAAAGTGAAAAAATTAAAAATTGGTTGAAAGAAACCCCATCACTTCTTTCTGTCCAAGCACTAGCAAAGGACGAGGCTATAGCTTTTTTATCAGCGGTTATTTTTGCTTTACCGGAGAATGAAAAGGAATATTTTCTATCAAAAACTTTTGTTGTTGACAACCAAAATTCATTCAGGCATATAACTACTACTTGCAAAAATGGATTACTATTAATTCCTACTTTTGAGGAGATAGACATAGTACATTCATATTCCCAATTGCATCATATTTTTATTCCTTTAAGTCCTGATAACACTGTAAGCAAAGAGAAGATTGTTTTACCCAAGATTGATAGAGAAGAATTTATTTCTAATTTAATCAAAATGGGAATATCAAAAGAAGA
>JAAZNT010000072.1 GCA_012798145.1 Thermoanaerobaculaceae bacterium
CCCTTATAACCAAAAGATTTGTCCCGTGCCAGACAACAATATCTTCTTCCATCCGGGGATGATGGTTAAGATGGAATAGAATTGTTCCCACAGGATATTTCCATGAGAAAATAGAAATTCCAAAAAACGGGTAGTGATTGAAAGTTTTTGTATTGTACTTCTCTTGCGGAAGGATAAGCCCACTTTTAACATCTTTGAGAAAAAGCGGGTAAATGAAATTATAAGTCTCTGCCGGCATAATTGGCATTTTGTCTTTCAGATGCAATTGCCGTCCGGCTTTTACCGCTCTTTTGTTGATGTAGGATGTAAGATCCTGATAGGGATTCTTAGCCATAGTTTCAAAGTTTTTTAGATTGGGTCTTACTGATCTTCTATAGGCCCCGGTGAGTTAGGGATTTCCTCATTCTCAACACCAAAAACATCACGGGCAAAATCCGCAGCATAACCAATGGGGATTTTTTCCGGCTCAACACCTTCCATGGTCATCTTCAGCTGATAATCCTGTGGCTTGAAAGGCATTTCTTTGATAACAGCCCCTTGGGGATCAATATAAATTCTCACTGTCCTGTCGTAATCAAGATAAACCTTGGCCATGACCTGAACCGGCTCGAAGCCATCATTGATCTTCCGGGAGTTTGTCGCTATGACATTGTTGATATTTGCAAGCTGGCTTTTATAGTCTGCAGCCGCGGCTTTCGCGCTGTTTTTGATTTCCTCTGCCTGTGTATAGTTTCGGGCATTCTCCCTTGCAAGCTCATTGATCTGCTCTTCCGAGAAGAACCGGTTAACCATAACACTCTCAGTATGTAATAGCTCAATTCTTGGAGGGCTTGAGCTTCCGTTTCCTGCTTTAAGGCCGTCGTCAACGTTTGAATCAGTTTCCGTATCAACAGTCTTTTGGATACCGTCAGTTGCCGATGATTGCAATTCTTCAGGGATTTCCGTGCTCTCTTTGTCTTTTGTCTGATTTTTCTTTGCCATTGTTTTTATTTTTTACTGAATCCGATTTTACCATCTTCTACAACTTCGGGCTGTTTAACAACAGAGGTAGTCTCCATTATTTTCAGCCCTGCAAAGAATACCGATTGCTTAAAAGAAACCGGTTCATAGGTAGTATCGTTGCCCCATTTTACCGGGCCAACCTGACTTTCTTTTTTCGTCCTGTAGAGCCCCCACAAGACGCTTTTAGTTATGACCTTGCTATTCACGGCCGGCAAGTATTTCGCTAAAATTAGCATTGATATCAACTAACCGGTCAGCGATAATCTCAAAATCTGTTGAAGCCTTTCCCAAGCCATGGGCCAAAGAATCTCCATCGAGTGATGCCTGCTTGGGCTCAGGTAGCCTTACCCCGGTAATCGTAAAAAGGATATCCTCAAGGCGGGCAATATTTTTTAAAATATTCACCCTTGACACTTCAAGCCTTTTTATTGAACTCGAAATTGTGCTGGCCGGGACCCTTGCATCGTTAGGAAGCCCTGGTTTGCTCATAAGAGCGTTACCGTAATTCATCTTTTCTTCTGACATCTTAATTAACTTTTAAGTGAACAATTGATTGAATTTAAAAAAAAGGGAGAGGGCGAACATAAACCGAAACTTCCAACCTTAAACCAAACAAACCCTCTCCCCACACATC
>JAAZNT010000073.1 GCA_012798145.1 Thermoanaerobaculaceae bacterium
GGTCAGAGGCAAGTCTTAAAAGAAGCTGCTGAGCCATTTCTGGATGAGAAATCTCTCTTCCTCTAAATCTTACACTCACTTTTACTTTATTTCCATCTTTTAGAAAGCCTTCCATCTGCCTCTTCTTCACCTGATAATCGTGGTCTTCAATTTTTGGCCTTAATTTGATTTCTTTGACAACGATAACTTTCTGCTTTTTCTTGGCTTCTTGGGCTTTATTCTTTTCTCCATAAATATACTTTCCAAAATCCATTATTCTGCAAACAGGCGGATTAGCTTTAGGAGCTATCTCTATCAAATCAAGCCCTCTTGCATTTGCAATTCTTATTGCTTCATCTGTGCTCATAACGCCTATCATCTCGCCCTTCTCGTCAACAACTCTGACTTCTCTGCATCTAATTTCACCATTAATTCTTAAATCTTTTTCGCTTGGTTCTTTAATGACTGCCTCCTTCAATCCAAGTTTATTTCTTTATTCTTTATACGGAGTTCGGCATCTTCAAGAAATTCAGATATCTTTTTGCTGCCTTTGTCTCCTCCACTTCTTGTTCTGACAGAGACCGACCCGCTTTCAACCTCTTTGTCGCCAACTATTAGCATATATGGAATCTTTTCCATTTGGGCTTCTCTAATTTTGTAATTTACTTTTTCAGTTCTTGAATCAACAGAAACTCTTAGATTCCTCGATTTAAATTCTGCTGAGAGTTTTTCTGCATATTCTATGTGTCTGTCTGCAATTGGCATAATCCTTATTTGCTCCGGAGCAAGCCATAAAGGAAAAGCCCCCTTGAAGTTTTCTATCAAAATTCCGAAAAATCTTTCAAGACTCCCAAGAAGCGCCCGATGAATCATATAAGGACGGTGCGGCTTGTTGTCTGAAGCGATAAACTCAAGACCAAATTTCTCAGGAAGGTTGAAGTCAAATTGAACAGTTGAAAGTTGCCATCCCCGACCAAGAGCATCTTTGATCTTTATGTCTATTTTTGGCCCATAAAATGCCCCTCCGCCCTCATCAAACTCATAAGATATTTTTGCCATTTCAGCGGCTCTTTGCAAAGCCTTTGTTGCATCTTCCCATCTCTGAATTTCGCCAACCGCCTTCTCCGGTTTCGTTGCTATGTATGAAGTAAAATCTTCAAAACCAAACGATTTAAGAATCTTAAGAGTGAAATTAATAACGCCTATAACCTCTTCTTCCATCTTGTCTGGAGGAACAAAAAGGTGAGCATCGTCCTGGGTAAATCCTCTCACCCTCATCAAGCCATGAAGAACTCCCGACTTTTCATACCTGTAAACTGTGCCAAGTTCTGCCCATCTCAATGGAAGTTCCCTGTAACTTCTGTGCTTAGATTTGTAAATCATCACATGAAAGGGACAATTCATAGGCTTTGCGTAAAAAGTCTGGTGTTCCATTTCCATTGAAGGATACATATTTTCTTTGTAAAAATCGAGATGACCAGATGTTTCCCAAAGCGTTGATCTTCCTACATGGGGGGTGTAGACAAACTCATACCCATTTTTCAGGTGTTCATCCCTCCAAAAGTCTTCTATTATTTTTCTTACCATAGCGCCTTTTGGATGCCAGAGTATTAAACCGCCGCCTATTTCTTCAGAGACTGAAAAGAGGTCCAACTCTTTTCCAAGTTTTCTATGGTCTCTTTCTTTCGCTTCTTCAATTCTTTTAAGATGCTCCTGCAAATCCTTCTTGGAGAGGAAGGAGGTTCCATAAATTCTTTGAAGCATCTTGTTTTTTTCATCGCCCTTCCAATAGGCACCTGCTATGGAAAGAAGTTTAAATGTACCTTCTTTTATCTTTGCCGTATTTGATAGGTGGGGACCTCTGCAAAAATCTGTAAACTCCCCCTGCCTGTAAATCGAAACGGCTCCATTCTGCCCTTTTTCGTAAGCAAGTTCCGCTTTGTATGGTTCTTTTTCTTTCTCAAAAAGTTCCTTGGCTTCCTGCCAAGAAAGCTCTTCTCTTCTTATTGGAAGACCTTTTCTTGCAATCTCTTCCATTTTCTTTTCAATCTTTTCAAGGTCTTCAGGAGTAAAAGGAACATCTCTGTCAAAATCGTAATAGAAACCGTCCTCTATTACAGGACCTATTGCAATTTTTGCTTCAGGGAACAGCTCTTTGACAGCATGGGCAAGTAGATGGGCAGTTGAATGCCTGTAAATGTCAAGCGATTCTTCATCTCTCTCGGTCAAGATTTTCAATTGGCAGTCTTTTTCAATCGGAGCATAAATATCTTTCAATTCACCGTCAATTTTTACAGCGATAGCGTCTTTACAAAGTCTTTCAGAAATAGACTTTGCCACTTCTTCACCGCTCGCCCCTTTCGGAAATAACTTAATACTTCCGTCGGGAAGAATGATTTTAATTTCTTCGGCCACACTAACTCCGCATAAAAAACAAGTGGTGGGCGCGAGCGGAATTGAACCGCTGACCTCTACCGTGTCAAGGTAGCGCTCTAGCCAACTGAGCTACGCGCCCAACTGAACTTATATTTTATAGTAAAATCTCTATTCTGTCAAGTTAAATAAATCTTACTGTCTTGCCAATATGATAATGTCCCCAAGTGGCCAAAATAGAAATGTCCCCTAAAATGGTTAAGGAGGACTTAACCATGAAGGAGATAAGAATGAGCGAGAAGGAGTTAAAGAGAGTTGAGGCAGTAGAAAGGGTTATAA
>JAAZNT010000074.1 GCA_012798145.1 Thermoanaerobaculaceae bacterium
GTCCTGAAAATAGCCGATGACATCGTTTGTGTCAGCAGGATTTACATTTGCGAAAGTTTTTCCTGTTTTGGATGAAACCCACTTGCCGTTAATGTAATTTTTGTAAACTGGAACTTTGTTTGCCATTTATTCCTCCTTCGTCAAATATTACCCAAAAGGCAAAATTGAATTTTATCACAACTCACTGTAAGAACTGAAATCTCTTAGAGTTATTTTTATCCTTTTTGGCTTAAAAATCCTTGACAAAAAGACAATTTTGTATCATAATAAAGGATTGACAGGAGGATTAAATGTACGCGATTTTTAAGACAGGAGCAAAACAGTATAAAGTCAGCAGCGGAGACAAAATCAAGGTGGAAAGACTTGATGTAAAACCGGGAGAAGAAATCACCTTCAAGCCAATTCTTGTCTCTAACGAGAACAAAATAGATTTCAATGAAGATGGTAAATGGGTTATAAAGTGTAAAGCCATTGCAGAAGGCAAGCACAAAAAAATCCTCGTTTTCCACAAGAAGAGAAGAAAGCAATATAAAAAACTGAAAGGTCACAGGCAGCTTTTTACGCTTGTTGAGATAAATTCAATTCAAAAGGATTAAAAAATGGCTCATAAAAAAGGTCAAGGAAGTTCAAGAAACGGAAGAGACAGCAATTCCCAAAGACTCGGTGTAAAGATGTTTGGCGGTGAAACAGTGAAAGCTGGAGCAATCCTTGTTCGCCAGCGCGGAACGCCGCACAAGCCGGGCAAAAATGTTGGAAGAGGAAGCGACGACACCCTTTTTGCTTTGGTTGACGGAAAGGTTTCTTTCAGAAAAAGGGGCAAACTCGGAGTTTTCGTCGATGTCCTTCCATAACGGGGCTTGATGTTTGTTGATTCGGCCCGCATCTTTGTAAAATCAGGAAAGGGTGGAGCCGGCGCTGTAAGTTTCCGAAGAGAAAAATATGTTCCCAAAGGCGGTCCTGACGGAGGAGACGGCGGGAGAGGTGGTAGTGTTTATATTATCGGAAAGCAGTCTTTAAGGACGCTTCTATCTTTTAAGTACAAAAAAAAATTTGTGGCTGAAAACGGAAAGGCTGGCGAAGGAAGCCTTAAAAGCGGATCATCGGGAAAGGATTTGTTTATATATGTTCCCCTCGGCACAGTTGTTTTTGTAGAAGGAAAAGATGAGCCGATAGCCGACATAACAGAGGCAAAACAGAAAGTCCTTATAGCAAAAGGAGGGAGAGGCGGAAAAGGCAACGCTCATTTCAAAAGTGCAACACACCAAGCACCGCGTTTTGCCCAAAAAGGCGAAGAAGGAGAAGAATTCTTCCTTCGCCTTGAACTTAAACTTCTTGCGGATGTTGGTCTTGTTGGAATGCCAAATGCAGGCAAATCGACTCTGCTTGCCGCCTTGACCAAAGCAAAACCAAAAATCGCCCCATATCCTTTTACCACGCTAAGCCCCAATCTTGGTGTTGTTGAGGGCGAAAAGCACAACTCTTTTGTCATTGCCGACATCCCCGGTCTGATTGAAGGGGCGCACAAAGGGGCTGGATTGGGAGATGAGTTTCTCAAGCATATTGAGAGAACAAGAGTTTTGCTTCATCTTGTTGACCTTTCAGATGAGACTTCATCGCCTGTTGAGAGGTTTCAAATTATTCAGAAAGAGATGGAGATGTATCAAAGAAATCTCACAGTAAAGCCGATGATTGTAGTAGGAACAAAAATTGACATTAATTACGATGCAAAAAAAGAAGAAGAACTTAGAAATATTGCTGAAGAAATGGGGTTCACATATTTTAAAATTTCTGCGGCAACGCACAAGGGGTTAAAGCCGCTGGTAAAGGCAATTTGGTCTTATTTTGAGGAAGAATGAGAAAAATAGGAGTTTTGGGCGGAACTTTTGATCCTCCCCATAAAGGTCACCTTAAGGTGGCAGAAATTGCGACAGAAATTCTCCGCCTTGATCTCTTATTGTTTATACCATGCAGCAAACACACTTTAAAAGAAAGGCTTCCAAAAGTTTCTGGGTTTCACCGCTCCAATATGTTGGCGTTGCTCTGCTCAAACATAGACAATTTTATTGTTGAAAATTGCGAACTTGAAAGAGGAGGCGTTTCATACACTTCAGAAACTTTGTCTTTTTTGAAAAAGAAATATAAAGAC
>JAAZNT010000006.1 GCA_012798145.1 Thermoanaerobaculaceae bacterium
AAAAGGACTTTTTTGCTATGGATACTAAAAAACTTTTGACAGAGATAGGGGTTTCAACGGCAAACAATAAGAAGAAAAGCGCAGAAAGCCTTTTCGTTGATGAGCCACACGAGGTTCCCGCTTCCGAAGGTGTTTCTTCAGAGTCCAGCAGTTCCGCTGAATTGTTTGAACAGGACGATGCCGAGACCTCTATTCTGGCAAGAGAGGGAGAAGAAGAAGCACTTTTGCTGACAGAAGATGAGGAGCTAAAGGTTCCCGAGGAAGAAGGCGTTGACACGGGCAATTTCACAAACCCATCTGGAGAAATTAAACTTAAATCGGGTGAAAAAGCAAACATCTCCCTTGAAATAGATGGAAAAAAATACACATTGATCATTGAATTAAGATCTGAAGAATAGTCGGCAAAATCTTACAAATTAATTCTTAAATTTTTTGTCGTAAAAATATAGCGCAAGCGCAGTCAATAAAGCAAATAATCCCATAGAAGGGAAGAGAAGGTTCTGGGCGCCTGTTTTTTCCAAAAAATTTTTGAGAAGCGTTCCAAGGTACGGTCCTGTTCCAAGTCCTATTGCAAGAGGAAGAAAACCAAAGCCGATATAAAGGGCTAATTTGTCTTTGGGGGCGATAACGCTCACATATTCAACCGCTCTCGGGGAAAACATCATCTCTCCGATTGCCCAAAGAGCAAGCGAAAAAGCTATTGAAGGGGCGCCAAAATAAGTTCCCATAATCCCTACGGTTGAAACAGCCGCCATTGAAATAACTATTCCCGAAATGATTGAAGGGAGAGGTCTGAATTTTGACATTATTTTTCCTATCGGGTATTGCAAAAGAATTATCATAATGGGGTCAACCATCTGAAAATACTCTATTTTCTCCTTCATCTTTTCGTCAATGGAAACTATAAAAAGCGGTATATTGCTCCATATTTGGCTGTATAAAGCCCATACGCCGGAATAAATTAAAATGAAAGATACAAGTTTAAAATCTTTTGCTGCTTCAAGGAGATCGAAAAAAAATTTTGAAATGGAGAAAACCTCTCCACTCTTTGCTTCAGGGTTTGAATAAAGAAGCAGAGAAATTAAAAAAGCCGAAGACTCAATCAAAGCGCAGAAGATAAAAATGTATTCAGGGTGTCCCGATTGTGTCCTGATCAAGTTAGCCAAAAAAGGAGCGATAAACGAACCAATGTTTATAACTATGTAGTAAATTGAAAAACCAAGAGTTCGGTCTTCGTCATTTGCGGTTAGTTTTACGGTTCCTGCAATCACCGGCTTCATCACAGCCCCGCCGAGAGAAAGAGCCATCAAAGCCGCGAATATTGTCCAAAATGAATCTGCTTTTGAGGCGAAGAAATATCCCGAAGACATTAGTATAAGAGAAGCGGTCATAGTTTCTTTAAAACCTTTTCTGTCTGCAATCGCTCCTATTATTATGGGGAGAAAGTAGCCCATAAAAAACATCGTTCCCATTAGGAAATTTGCTTTTGAATCTCCCAAATTCAAATCCTTTGAGAGATAAATTACAAGATACGCCATCATTGAGTAAGAGGCGAGGCAGTGCAAAAGCTCAATGAAAATTGCTGTCCAGAAAGGTTTTTGAAATCTTTTGAAAAGTTTTATTTCCATTCTTTATTCGTAAACATTTTCTCCGATTTTGATTCTTTTGAGGTAAAGCACTTCACAAGAGCCGTCGCCGGTATCTGTCCTGCTTAAAGAAGAGCGCCACCAGAAACTCTGGTCTCCTTTTTTCCCGTCGATGTAAACCAAATATCCCTCAAGAACAATCAAATCTCCTCTTGAAACGCTCTTCGCCGCTTTTTTGACATTGTCAGTGGCAGGAATTATGTGGTTGTTTGAAGACCATCTTGCAATGTATCTGTCGTCTTGTTTTGGAAATGACGGACCATATTTCCACCAATACCACCTTCCGCTTTGAGACCATTTGATTTGTGTGTAAAGTCCGTTTGAATACAACTCTCCAAAAACAAGTGCGATGTCAACGGGGCTTAAGAGAGTATTAAATCCATAATGGTACTTTTTTGCCGAGATAACCTCTCCGCTGATTTTGTAATGCGCTTTCGGGGTTATGGTAAAAGTCCAACCTTTTTTTTCAAATGTTATCGGCGGCTCGCCTTCTATGTTTTCCTGAATCGGCTCTTCAGCGGCGTTGATTTCAGATGAGTCGTAATTTGTCGGAACTGGGCGCGAACAGGAGAGAAAGAGGAAAAAAAGCAGAATTAGAGAAGTATGCAATACATTTGAAATTTTCTTCATTCTAAAATCTTTTTTGAAATTTCATCAAATATTTTTTTGAAAATATCATAACTTTTTTTATCGTAAAGAATAACGTTAACTTTTTCCGGGAAATCGCTTTTTGAAAGAAAAGAGAAAATAGTTTCAAGAAGAATTTTTGAGCCCTTCTCCATTGGAAAGCCCGCTATTCCCATCCCCACTGCGGGAAAAGCAACTCTTTTAATCTTTTTTTCCTGACATCTTTTGAGAGAATTTAAAACTGCGTTTTCAAGGCTTTCTTTCGTGCAATCCTCATTAAAACCCATAGCGGCAGCATGGATAACAAATTTAGTTTTAAGATTTCCCGCTGATGTGAAGACGGCTTCTCCAATAGGAATTTTTCCTATCTTATGGCACTCTTCCTGAATTGAAGGTCCGCCTTTTTTTCTGATTGCTCCTGCGACACCGCCTCCCAAAATTAAGTTGGTGTTGGCGGCATTGACGATCGCCTCTCCTTCAAATTCTGTTATATCTCCAATTGTGATATTTATTCTTTCTCTCAAAGCCACTTTTCTATTTCTTCTTCTGAAATAAGAATTTCTCTTGGTTTTGCGCCGTTGACCGGACCAACAATTCCTTTTTCTTCCATCATATCAAGAAGGCGGGCTGCCCTTGCGTAGCCAAGCCTCATTCTTCTTTGCAGGTTTGAAGCGGTTGCCACTTTTGATGTGACAACAAGTTTCACCGCTTCTTTGAAGAGCGGGTCTTCATAAGTCTGCTCTTCAGATTCAGAAGCCGGCGTAGTGATTCCTCTATCCTTTAATACAACGCTGTCAAAAGAAGGCTCTGCTTGAGAAGAAATGTACTGAATCACTCTTTGAGTTTCCACTGTTGAGATGTATCCGCCGTGAATCCTTATCACTCTCGAAGAGCCGGGCGGAAGGAAGAGCATATCGCCCTTTCCTTCAAGAGTTTCTGCCCCGTTCTGGTCGAGAATAAGGCGGCTTTCAAGTTTCTCCCTTACCTGAAAGGCTATTCTTGCCGGAAGATTGCTCTTAATAACTCCCGTTATTACATCCCTTGAAGGTCTTTGAGTGGCAATTACAAGATGAATCCCAACTGCCCTCGCCATTGCGGAAAGTCTTCCGATTGCTGTTTCAACTTCTTTCGCAACAACAGCCATCAAATCGTAAAGTTCGTCAATAACTATAACGATGTAAGGAAGAGGCTTTGTTTCAGCTATGTCTTGGTCATGCCCATTTGGAGTAAGAGTTTTTATAAATCTGTTGTACTGTTCTATTGACCTGACTTGAACTGAAGCGAAAAGTTTATACCTCTCCTGCATCTCCTTTAAAACCCAGAAGAAAGCATTCGCCGCCTTTTTGACATCGGTTACTACCGGCGTTAAAAGGTGGGGAAGCCCTTCATAAATTTTAAGTTCTACCTGCTTCGGATCAATCATTATAAACTTAACTTCATCAGGCCTTGCCCTTAAAAGAATTGAATTTATAAGCGCGTTCAGTCCTACGCTTTTTCCTGAACCGGTTGTTCCCGCCACGAGCAGATGGGGCATTTCCGTCAAACTTGAAACATAGGGAGTTCCATCGACAAGCTTGCCCAAAGCAAGAGGTAATTTTGAAATGTTCCTTTTATATTCATCTGATTCAACAAGTTCTCTAAAAGCTATCAATTCTCTTTCTTCATTTGGGATTTCAATCGCTATGGTTGCCTTGTTGCCCATTCTGTCTATTCTGACATGTTCTTTTTTTATCCTTATTGCAAGGTCTTCTGCAGTTTGAACAATTCTTGAAAATTTAACCCCAGCAGCAGGCCTGAATTCAAAGATTGTCACTACAGGGCCCGGATGGATTTCAAGAACTTCTCCGGGGATGTCAAATTCAACAAGCTTTTCTTCAATCTGTCTCGCAAGTTGATGAAGAATTTTTTCGTCATATTTAGGCTTGGGTGGCTGAGGATCAAGAAGGTCTGTCGGGGGAAGTTTGTAGTCAACATCTTCCTCTGCGTCAAGTGGAAGGGGGAGCGCCTCTTTTTCCTCTTCGCTTATTGTTTCATTCTTTTTTATCAATTTTTCCTTTGGTTCTTTATCCTGTTTTTCAAATACTTTTTTCTTAAGCGCTTCTTGGCTCTCCTTTGTCTGTCTCTCTTTTCTCTCTCTTTCTCTTTTTATTTTTCTGTTTTCTAAAAATTTTTGGACAGGGGAGACAATTTTTGAGAAAGGCGAAAGGGGGGAAAATCCAAAAAGAAACGCGCCTGCAAGCAAAATTAACAGCAGGGAGGCAATAAGCGCTCCTATTGCGCCCAATAGGTTAGAAAGGGCGGTCATCAAAATAATTCCAAAAACTCCTCCTGAATGGATTTTCGTGGGAATTCCATAAAAGAACGGGGAAACCTCTCCCAAAATTTGTGAAAAGATCGTTGAGAGCCCAAAAATTAAAACAAGCCAGAGCAGAGTCTTCAAAAAACTTTTTCTGTTTAAAATTCTCAATCCGCAATGAATAAGCGCTGGGACAAAAAGGATTGAGGAAAAACCGAAAAGCCCCATTAGGAGATCGGCGAGGTATGAGCCAAGATTTCCCACCAAATTGGCAGGGACTTTTGTGAAATTCCCGAATGATTTGGAAAAAAATCCGGGGTCAAGGGGATGGTATGAAATAAGGGACAAAAGCGTAAGAAGACTTGAAACCCAAAGCACTATGACAATGGTTTCTCGGATGATTTTTCTGTATCCTTCGCTTAGTGGGCTTTCCACTTCTTTGCCGTTATAAGCCAACTCTCTTCTCCTTCAAAATAAAATTCTAACACATTTAGATAAACCTTGTGTAAAACACTTGACTTTCTGAAGGCTTTTTTTATAATGATTATGGAAGGAGGTGTTAAATGAAAAGAGTCTTTTTATTGTGTGTGTTGTTTTTGTTGAGTGTTGGCGTTTTTGCCGCGAAAATTGACCTTGCTGTTTCTTCTTCTGATGTGACAATTTCACCTTCACAGCCCAAAGCGGGCGACGCTGTTTCGGTGTCTGTAAAGATTCACAATGAGGGCACAAAAGCGTCAAAAGCAAGCATAGTCAAACTGAAAATCACAAAGGGGACAACAAAGATCTTCAACCAGAAGAATTCTATCCCAGCAATCGCGGCAGGTGAAAGTTATGACACGCTTTTTAGTGTAGGCGCGCTTCAAGAGGCAACTTACACTCTTCTTATCAAAGTGGACCCAGCCAATGCGATTCCCGAAACAAACGAAGGTAACAATAAGTTAACAATCACTTTGGTTGTTAGCGGTGGAGGAGCCTCAGCAACTGTTGGAACAGCGGGTGCTACTATTCTCTATTCCACACAAAATTCTTTTAATTCCTTTTTTGATACCTTTTCTCAAGGGTTAGGTGCAGGGGGCGGAGGAAAAAATGAAAAAGGAATTCTCAATTTAATCGAATTTATAAAATCAGCTCCTTACCTTAACCCCGAAGTGACAGTTCCTTGCTCAAAAGGAGGCTATGTTGATATCAACTACACTTTAGACTCTTATATGCGTCCTAATGTTTTTTCAATGACTTACAATAACTGCGAGCAATGGATAGATCAAGCCAGCAACTCATATATTGTTTCAAATGGTTTTATGGGGATGACTTTGACATACGCCTCTGACAACATCTTAGACCCAGCGTTTTATCAAATTTCCGCTATGTCGCTAAAGGCTGGAGATGGAAATCCTTCCTCTGACACTTCTCCTGACTATACCTGCTCTATTTACGAACACAACAATAAAATAAGTACTGTATCATCAGATTACACTATGAATGTCAGTATCTTCGGTTACAACGGTGATATACCTTCAGATTTGGGGATTTACATAAATGGAACTCAAACTTTGCAGGATTTTGTCGCAAATGCAACCGTAACAAACTCTTTCAGCAATTTCCACTTTGATGTAACAGTTTCAGGCACCGAGACTGATATGACAACAACCGGTGTTGCCGCTGGCACAATCTCCTGCCAATCAACTCTTCCTGACAATTGCAACCAAAGTTTTACTATAACTTACAATAATTTGAACTTTACTGATCACACAACAACCGTTCAGAGTGAAACAACGATCAATGGACAAGTTGCATATTCATCCAAGTCCTTTTCTGGAACCTTCTCAATCGAGACACTTGAGACAATAATAACTCCAGCGGGAAGCGCTTGTCCGACATCAGGAAAGATAAAGGTTACAGGACCAAACGAAAACGCAACTATCATATACAATGCAGATGGAACGGTCAGTATTGATGAGGGGTCTAATGGAACTATAGATCATACATATCCTTTGTGCAACGAGTGTGTTGACAACGGCGATCCTTGCTGACACAACTCAAACTTTTTTTGAAGGGGCGGGGAATCCGCCCCTTTTTTTATGCTAAAATTTAGTTTATGTTTGATTCGCCTTTGACTTTGACAATACTATTTTTTGGCGGCTTGCTTGCCGGAACTATGGACACAATTGCCGGAGGGGGAGGAATTATAACTGTTCCGCTTTTATTTTCTTTTCCAATAACATCACTGCAGGTTTTTGGAACAAACAAATTTCAATCTACTTTTGGCTCATTTTCAGCAACATTTAATTTCTTTATCAAAGGGAAATACAAGATTAAACTTTTAATAGGCGTTTTTTTTACCGCAATTGGTTCCTTTTTCGGAGCATATTGCGTTGGGATCGTTCCGTCAGATATTTTAAGAAAGATAGTTCCTTTTATGTTGTATTCAATCGCAATTTTTCTCTATTTTTACAAAAATTACGGAATAGAGAAAAAAGAAGTAAAGATGAATGAAAATTTATTTTACCTTCTCTTTGGCCTTTCTATCGGTTTTTATGACGGGTTTTTTGGCCCGGGAACAGGGACTTTTTGGGCGATTCTTTTTGTTCATTTTCTTGGAATGGATTTGAGAGAAGCGACCATAAACACAAAACTTATGAATTTTACTTCAAATATAATTCCTCTGATGTTTTTCCTTTCCAAAGGAAGCGTTTTGTTCCTTCCGGGAATCGCGATGGCTTCGGGGCAATTTTTAGGAGGTTTCATAGGAGCAAAAATAGTTCTTAAAAAAGGCGCAAAAATCATTAAGCCGATTTTAATTTTCATTGCGATTGTGCTTGCCACAAAACTCATAATTGACAGTTGGTTTTAGAATATGTTTTTAAATATTATTTTTTTAATAATCGGGTTTGTCATTCTTATAAAAGGGGCAGATTGGCTCGTTGAAGGGGCGTCTTCTCTCGCAAAAAAATTCAATGTTTCAGACCTTGCGATAGGGCTTACAGTTGTTGCAATCGGAACATCTATGCCTGAACTCGTGGTAAATGTTTTTGCAGCATACAAAGGACATTCTGATATTGTGTTTGGAAATATAATAGGAAGCAACAATTTAAATCTTTTTTTAGTTTTGGGTATTTTGGGAATGGTTGCACCGCTTACTATTCAAAGAAGTTCTCTTTTTAAAGAAATTCCAATTTCTTTAGGCTTTACTTTACTACTAATGTTTTTGGCCAATAATTTCTTTTTATCAGAAACAAAGACCTTTACTCGTCTTGAAGGACTCTTCTTTCTGGCATTGTTTGCCCTTTTTTTGATTTATGCTTATACACAATTGAAAAGAGATGAATTAACGAAAAGAGAAAAGAAAATGACAAACCCATTTTTAGCATCTCTTTATATTATTCTTGGGCTTGTTCTTCTTGGTTTAGGGGGACATCTTGTTGAATCAAATTCGGTATTGATAGCGGCTTCTCTTGGAATCAGCCAGGCAGTTATAGGACTTACAGTTGTTGCGGGAGGGACATCGATGCCGGAACTTGCCACTTCTCTTGTTGCAGTGCTGAAAAAGAAGGGCGACATAGCCATTGGAAACATAATCGGTTCAAATATTTCAAATATTCTTTTTATTTTGGGCTTAAGCGCGGTTATCAAGACGCAAAACTTTAATTCAAAGTTTAATCAGGATTTGTTGCTATTGATTGTTGGAACAATTCTTCTGTTTTTTGCGGGTCTTTTGGGAAAAAACGAGAGAGAAATTGACAGATGGGAGGCAGGATTTTTATTTCTTGTATATTCAGCTTACATCGGATATCTTGTTATTATTGAAACTGCAAAGTCGCCATTCTGATCTTTCCACAATTTAGCCCTTTAAGAATTCAACCGCTTTTAAAGGTAAGATTCTTTGCAAGAAATTTCTCCGAAGGAGAGCCAAAATGAGATTATTTTACTTCGCTTTTCCTTGTTTTGCCACTCTTTCCTGAGCTTCTTTTAATTTTTGTTCGTCTGCAAGATAGTAATGTTTTATTGGTTTTAATTGTTGGTCAAGTTCATAAACAAGAGGAATGCCTGTCGGGATGTTGAGGGCTACGATTTCATCTTCACTCATATTGTCAAGATAGAAAACGAGAGCCCTTAAAGAATTTCCGTGCGCAGAGATCAAAACTCTTTTTCCGGATAAAATAGCTGGAGATATTGTGTCGTGCCAGAAGGGAAGGAATCTTTCAACAGTGTTTTTCAAACTTTCGCAACTTGGATGTTCCCCCTGTTTCAAATCTTTGTATTTAGGGTCATTTATAGGATGCCTTGGATCTGAAAGTTCAAGTGGAGGAGGCGGAGTTGCAAAACTTCTTCTCCAAATTTTTACCTGCTCTTCTCCATACTTTTGAGCCATTTCAGACTTGTTCAAACCTTGAAGAGCACCGTAATGCCTTTCGTTAAGACGCCAAGAATTGACAACTGGAATCCACATTTGATCAAGTTCATCAAGCGCTATCCACAAAGTTCTTATCGCTCTTTTTAAATATGATGTGTAAGCGATGTCAAAAATGAAATTTTCTTTTCTTAAAGTCTTTCCCGCTTCTTTTGCTTCTTTGATGCCCTGCTCTGACAAATCGACATCAGTCCATCCTGTAAATCTGTTTTCTTTGTTCCAGACGCTTTCACCGTGCCTTAATAAAACTAATTTATACATCTTTTCCTCCGCTTTTTATAAAGTTTAAGCCTCTTTTCAATCTCCTTAAAGATTTTTCTTTTCCCATAGCGTAAAAAAGGTCAAAAATTGAGGGACTTTCTCCTTTTCCGACAAGGAACAATCTTGAGGGGTGTATCAAATCTTTTGCTTTTAATCCTTTTTCCTCAGCAA
Source organism: Thermoanaerobaculaceae bacterium (assembly GCA_012798145.1). Taxonomy (GTDB): domain Bacteria; phylum Acidobacteriota; class UBA4820; order UBA4820; family UBA4820; genus UBA4820. The sequence goes on from JAAZNT010000006.1 coordinate 9,410, forward strand.
ATCCTCTTAACTCTTGCTCAATTTTGTCTTGAATCCATTCGCTGATTTTTTCAAGATGAAAGATAAATTGTCCAAAATACTTTGATGTTTTTTCCTTGTCAATTTTGGAGAGAGAGGATTCATCATATTCAAAATCCTCCTTAATGAAAGGTATTAAGTTTTTTGAGAGTTCAATCAGTGTCCTGCTTCTTGTCCTCGTAACAGCAAGCGCTTTGTCATCGGGAAATTCCTGAAATTCCCAAAAATTCTTCAATTCCTCTTTCAATTCATTTAAGTCCATTTCCGAGATTAGTTTTCCGTTGAGAAAAAGAAGTTTGTCGTAATCAAAAACAGAAGAAGATTTTTTAATCTTTTCTATTTCAAAGCGCCTTGCTATTTCTTCTCTTGAAAGGCACTTTTCTTCGTCAATGTTTGTTCCCAAAGAGGCAAGGAAATTAAAAAGAGCCAATGAGAGAATACCTTCTTTCTTAAAAGCGATGACAGATGTTGTGCCATGCCTTTTTGATAGTTTTTTTCTGTCTTTCCCAAGTATCAGAGGAAGATGACCGAAAAGAGGCGGCTCAATTCCCAATCCTTTGTAAATAGCCAGTTGTTTTGGAGTGTTTGAAATATGGTCTTCTCCTCTTAAAATGTGAGTGATTCCAAGCGAATAATCATCGGCGACAACAGAGAGGTTGTATGTCGGAGAGCCGTCGCTTCTCAAAACTACAAAATCTTCAATCTCCGAAGAATTGAATGAAATTTTTCCCTTGACAAAATCATTCCATTCAATTTTTCCTTCAGGAATTTTGCACCTTATGACAAATTTTTCTGTTGCCGCCCTTTTGTCAGATTCTTCTTTTGAAATCGCTCTGCAGTTTTTGTCATACTTCCATTCTGCCGGGTTTTCAAGTCTTTTCTTTCTCTCTTCTATTTCTTCTTTTGAGCAAAAACATCTGTAAGCGAATCCTCTTTCAAGAAGTTTTAGGGCGCATTCCTGATGAAGTTCTTTTCTTTCTGACTGAAAGAAAGGTCCCTCATCCCACTGTATTTTTAACCACTCGAGCCCCTCTAAAATAGCGGCTGTCATATCTTTTGTTGAGCGGTTTTCATCTGTGTCCTCAATCCGCAAAACAAACTTTCCGCCTGTTTTTTGGGCGTAAAGATAATTAACCAGCGCAGTTCTCGCGCCTCCTATGTGCAAATATCCCGTCGGGGAGGGAGCAAATCTGACCTTGACCATAAATCCTCCAAAAAGGATTATACCAAAAATTAAAAATTCTTCTCCTGAATGAAAATCAACTTGAGAGATTTCATT
>JAAZNT010000075.1 GCA_012798145.1 Thermoanaerobaculaceae bacterium
TGACTTTTTATTAAAATGAGCATATGCTCATTATGAAGAGGTTTGTATGGGAAGAAAGAAAGTTACGAGAATTGTGGATTATGCCATAAAATCAAAAAAAGCGCTTCTTCGTGGAAAAGGAAATAATTCAGAATTTGTCAATCTTTCTTTTGATGAACTTGAAGCGCTGAGGCTTTGCGACTTGAATGGGCTTTACCAAGACGAAGCAGCAAAAAAAATGGATATTTCAAGAGCAACTTTCGCAAGAATTCTTTTCGAAGCGAGGCGAAAAGCAGCCGAAGCAATTATTAAGGGCTTTCCCGTAAAACTCTCAAAAGGAAATGTGAAATTTGAAAAAGAAAAAATGAATTGCCCTATTCATAAAAGCATAAAGAGAAAAGGAAGAATTTGCCTATGCAAAAAAGAAAAGGGGAAATATAATGTTCAACAACATTGATTTTATTGAAATTCTATGGGAAGTCTTCAGAGTCTCTCTGCTTGTAACGAGCTTTGTTTTTGTGATGATGATGCTTGTTGAATTTATCAATATAGCAACAAAAGGATTCGCTGCGAAATGGCTTTCAAAAGGAAACTTTTTGGCTTTTTTCCTTATAGGATTAATTGCCACAACTCCGGGGTGCCTTGGAGGCTTCACAGCCGTAGCCCTTTTTATCCACGGCGTCATTTCAAGAGGAATGCTTGTTGGAAGTATGATCGCTTCTTCTGGAGACGAAGCTTTCTTTATGCTCGCTATGATGCCAAAACAAGCCCTTTTTCTCTTCGTTTTTCTTCTCTTTTATGGGATTTTAATCGGGGCTCTGGTTGACAAGATATCCGGAAGAAAGTGTTTTCTTGGAAAAGAGTGCGTTGACGGCATAGTAATACACGAAGTAGAAAAGGACAATTTTAAGAGAAGCGATTTTTCAAAGTGGTCTGTTTTTAGAACCGCTTTTCTTCTTGGTTTTCTTGCAATGTTTGCATCTGTTCTGTTTGGAATAATAGGTGATAAGGAATGGAATTGGGAAAGATTTGCTTTAATTTTTTCTTCTTTCGCCGGCTTCTTGATTGTTCTTATTGCTTCAGACCATTTCCTTGAGGAACACATATTTCACCACATAGTTAAAAGACACATTTTGAAGTTATTTCTTTGGACTTTTGCGGCTCTTTTGATTATGGAGTTCATCAAAATTCAGGGTCCTCAAGTTGAAATGTTAGTGAAGAAAAATGAACTGTTGGCGGTCTTAATTGCATCTTTGATCGGAATGCTGCCAGAATCTGGACCGCATCTGATTTTTGTAATGGGTTTTATAAACGGCATTTTTCCTTTTTCAACTCTTGTCGCTTCTTCGGTAGTTCAAGATGGACACGGAATGCTTCCGCTTCTTGCTGAATCTAAAAAAGAATTTATAAAGGTCAAAATCATTAATTTTGCCGCCGGAATTTTCGCTGGAATCTTTTTTATGTTTCTAAACTTTTAATATCTGCTTTTGCTTGAATTTCTTTCAAAACTCAAATACAATTTTTTTTGGGAGGTTTGAGATATGTCACTTGAAAAACACGGAAAGAAAAAAGAGGAGCAGTGGGTAAAAGAACAAGAGCAAAAACTTATTGATGAGATGAAAAAAAAGAGAGCAGAAAAAGAAAAACAGAAACTTTGCGAAGAAGAGGAGAAAAAGAGAAAAGAGTTGAAAGAGCTTCACTATATGCGATGTCCGAAATGCGGTTTTGAAATGAAAGAATTTTCTCTTGAAGATATCAAATTAGACAAATGCTCCTGCTGTGAAGGTATCTTCTTTGACAGAGGAGAACTTGAAGAGTTGCTAAAAAAGAAGGCTGAAGAAAAAAAGAATTTTTTCAGCAAATTAATTGGATTCTGATTTGATTAAAATAGAATCTCCTTTAAAAACAGATGTTCTCATTTTAGGTTCTGGAATAGCAGGATTAAGGTGCGCAATAGAAATAGCAAAGGGCGGATTGAAGGTAACTGTCGCCACAAAAGATTTCCCAAAAGAATCAAACACATTATACGCTCAGGGAGGCATTGCCGCTGCCGTTGATCCTGATGACAGTCCCAAAAGCCATTTTGAAGACACTATAAGGGCTGGAGACGGACTATGCAAAGAAGAAGCAGTCAAAGTTCTTGTGGAAGAGGGACCAGAAAGAATAAGGGAACTGATTTCTTTTGGCGCAGAGTTTGACAAAAAGGCCGGTGTTTATCACCTTACAAAAGAGGGCGCACACAGCTTAAGGAGAATTCTCCATTCGGGAGACTCAACCGGAAAAGAAATTGAGCAGACTCTGATGAAGCAGATGGCTATAACTTCAAAAATAGAGCCACTTGCCTATTCAATGGGAATAAAACTTGCCGTTAATAATGATAGGTGCGTCGGGGCTTACCTTCTTGACGAAAAAAAATCCACAATTCTGCCAGTGAAGTGCCGCGCCGTTGTCCTTGCCACAGGAGGCGCAGGAAGACTTTTTCAGGAATCCACAAATTCCCCGATAGCTACAGGAGATGGAATGGTGGTGGCTCTTGAAGCGGGAATTGAGATGGCTAATCTTGAGTTTGTTCAATTCCATCCGACCGCACTTCACTTGAAAAACGCCCCGCGATTTCTTCTTTCAGAGAGTATGCGGGGAGAAGGCGCTATCTTAAGAAACACCAAAGGCGAGCGCTTTATGGAAAAATATGATAAGAATTTAATGGAGCTTGCCCCAAGAGATGTTGTAGCAAGGGCGATCGTTTCAGAACTTAAGAAAGACAAAGCGCCTCATGTCTTCCTTGACTTGACCCACCTTGACCCTGAATTTATAAGGAACAGATTTCCAACCATCTACGCAACTTGTATATCGTATGGTCTTGATATAACAAAAGAGATGATTCCTGTTCACCCAGCCGCACATTACATTATGGGCGGAGTTAAAACCGATTTATTTGCAAGGACTTCCCTTAAAGGCGTTTATGCCGCTGGAGAGGTTTCCTGCACTGGGGTTCACGGAGCAAACAGACTTGCAAGCAACTCGCTTCTTGAAGGGCTTGTCTTTGGGTGTAGAGCGGGAAGGGCAATTTTGGAAGACACTCTTCCAATGCCAACAAAATTTGAAAAAGACATAGAAATAAACACTCAAACATTGTCTCCCGAAGTTGTCAATGAATTGCGAAGACAGACCCCTTCACTGATGTGGCAGGGCGCTGGGATCTCAAGAAACGGCAGCGGGCTGGAGAACCTATTCTCCGAACTTTTGAATCTGGAAGCAATTTTCGGAAAGGCGCCTTTTGAAAGAAGAGCAAGGGAAACTTGGAATATGATTCAACTTGGAAAAGCAATATCAATTTCAGCAAATTACAGAACAGAAAGCAGAGGCGCACATTTTAGAGAAGATTTTCCCAAAAGAGATGATATAAGATGGAAAAGAGACACAACACTGATTTATAAGAATGGGAAGCACATTTTTCTTTAATTTAACCAATTTTTTCCTCAAAAAAATAGTGCTATAAGACCTTATTTTTCAGATTGTTAAATTCCACTTGACAATTATTTTTTTTTGTTTTATAGTATAATTGTTAAAGGAGTGGAGAAGTGAATTTATTTAGCCCAAAACCCAAGTCCCTATGCCCATCACCCCTCCTTATAAGCAGCCTACCCTCAGTTTCTTTAATACCTACCCTCTAAGCCGTTTCCCAAGGAACTTCTCCCTCCCACCGGCTCCCTTGAAATAAGGGGGCCGGTTTTCATTTATTTCAAAAATATGTATAATTTGAATTTGGAGGAGAGAATGCCCTGGGACGACGAAGAAGAACAAAAACCAAAAGGAGAGAAGGGGGAATACTGCGAAATATGCGGTGCAAAAGGGAAATGGCTCAATCTTCAGAAATGTCCTATGTGTCATAAATATTTTTGCGATTCCTGTCAATATCTTTACGGAGGAAAAATTTTCTGCTCAGATTTCTGTGCTCAAGAATTCTTCTGGGGTATGGACGAAGAGGACGAATAATAAATAACTCCTGTCTTGCCAATATGATAATGTCCCCAAGTGGCCAAAATAGAAATGTCCCCTAAAATGGTTAAGGAGGACTTAACCATGAAGGAGATAAGAATGAGCGAGAAGGAGTTAAAGAGAGTTGAGGCAGTAGAAAGGGTTATAA
>JAAZNT010000076.1 GCA_012798145.1 Thermoanaerobaculaceae bacterium
AATACTCAAATTGGCTTTAAATATGAAAAGAAGATATTGGTTCTTAGGGCTTTGGAACTCAATTGAGCACATAGATTTCCCTTATCCCGTTCCCGATTCATCCTGAAATGTCTTTTCCTAATGACAAATCTGGGATTATTTCAAGAAAGGCAATTTCATCTTTATTGACAGTTGCAGAAAAGTAAATTTTATTGACAATTTGTGCAATTTACATTTAATAATAAAGTAGAAATAGACATAAGATTTGAAACATAGTAATAGAAAAATCATTTTGGCAACATAACTTATAGATCAAAATCTAAAGCAATAGCGAATAAAGGAATTTGGGCTTATTGCAATTCTCTAAAAAAAAGGAACACAACTTCAATATTTGATCCCAAATTTGTCAATAGAATAAATTTCTCAAAAGACTTTTATTAGAGAAAATGGAAGATAATAAACCTAACAATTGGCAGGCAGTTTGCCTTCGGCAACCTGAAACATAATCAAAAATCTTCTTGCAAAATTTACTTTTGCAGAATCTTTTTTCTTATGTTCCTGTAAATGGCTTCGCCATTTCCAGCCTGCCTAAATCTCATCAATCTCTTTTAGAACATCAAACGAGTGACCTATCTTCCATTTTCCCAATGCAATCTCTGATCGCTTGGTAAAGTTTTTTTAATGACAAATCGGGGTTAAAAACTCTTAAGGATAAAGTTTGTAAAGCATTCTTGGATAGGGGATTGTTTCTCTGACATGTGATAACCCGCATATCCAAGCAACTGTCCTTTCAAGTCCTATTCCGAAACCGCCGTGTTTTACAGTTCCATACTTTCTGATGTCAAGATACCACTGAAATGCGGAAACGGGAAGGTTGTGCTCCTGAATTCTTTTCAAAAGCAGATCGTGGTCTGAAATCCTTTCGCTTCCGCCGATAATCTCTCCGTATCCTTCAGGAGCAAGGACATCAACGCACAAAGCGAGTTCAGGGTCTTCCGGATCGGGCTCCATATAAAACGCTTTCACCTTTGATGGATACCTGTTGACCATAATAGGCTTTTCTTCGTTTTGTGTGAGAAGAGTTTCGTCGTCTCCTCCAAAATCATCTCCATATTTGATGTCGCTTCCAAGTTTTTGAAGTTTTTCAATCGCTTCGCTGTATCTCATTCTCGGGAACGGCTTTTGTATCTTTTCAAGAAGGGAGGTGTCTCTCTCGATTCTTTTCAAATCCTCTTTTGACCTGTCAAGAACCCTTGCAACAACATAACAGAGAAAATCTTCAGCAAGTTCCATTACATCTTCAAGAGTGGCAAAAGCCACTTCCGGCTCAAGCATCCAGAATTCCATAAGGTGCCTTCTTGTTTTGCTCTTTTCTGCCCTGAAAGTGGGACCAAAGCAGTAAACTTTCCCGAGAGCCATACAAGCCGGTTCAAGATAGAGTTGTCCTGACTGGCTCAAATACGCTTTTTCCCCAAAATATTCTGTTTCAAAAAGGGTCGTGGTTCCCTCGCAGGCGGCTGGGGTCAAGATCGGGCTATCAATTAAGGTAAATCCGTTGTTGTAAAAGTAATCTCTGAAAGACTGTTCATTCTCAGAGCGAATTCTTAATATCGCAACCTGCCTTGAAGACCTTAACCAAAGATGCCTGTTTTCCATAAGAAATGCGGTTCCGTGTTCCTTTTTTGAGATAGGGTATTCTTCAGCAAGGTGATACAAAGTCAGATTTGTAAGAGAAAGTTCAACGCCGCCTATTGCTCTGCTCTCTTCTCTCACTATCCCTTCAACTTTTACCGAAGATTCAAGTGTAACTTTGTCCATTAGGTCAAAAACTTCGGGGGAAACATCCTTAACAAAACCGACGCACTGGAGATAACCGCTTCCGTCTCTCAAAATGAGGAAACGGACTTTCCCCGAAGACCTCTTGTTATAAACCCACCCTTCAATTTCAACTTTCTGCCCGATGAAATTTTTTAGGTCTTTAATTCTTGTTGTGATCATAAAATTTCCTTTCTATGAAAGTCGTTTCTGCTCAATTCTGAATATGAACTGATTTTGTCCGGCGTGAATCTGGCTTCCGTGCTTTATTTCCCTGTATCTTATCCTTTCGCCGTCAACAAAAGTCCCGTTGGTTGAATTCAAATCAAGAACAAACCACTGCCCGTCTTTTGGAACAATCCTGAAATGCTGGGCTGACAAAGTCTTGTCATCAATGGAAATATTATTTATTTTATCTCTTCCGATTGTTATCGGATTGTCCTTTGAAACCTGAAACATTTTTGGCGGCTGATTCCCTCTCAACTGGAGAAGGACGGGAATCTCTTCTATAACCATCGTTGAATCAAGGTCTTCTGAGGTTGGATTTTTCTTGAAGAGTTCGGGGTCTATGTCAATTTGCGGTTCGCTTTTTATTTCCGGAACTGTCACACCCGGCTTTGTGTCAGAAAGTTTCTTTAAAAAACAGTTTGGACATTCGGTTTCCCAGATGGCGAGAGGTTTCCCGCAATTCTCGCAAACCCTTTCCTCCTGTTTTTTATTTTTTATTACAAAATAGATGACAAGAACAGCAACCGCTGCTGCAAGCAGGATAAGCGCTATCCAAAGGAAATAGACAAAAGCCCCCCCTGATTCCTCTTTTACCGGAGGCGGTGGAGGAGGAAGAACTTCTTTTGGCTTCGCTGCTTCCTCTTTGGCTTTTTCTTCCATCTCTTTTGCTTTCACTTTTTCAACAAAAGAATAAACCTCATTTGGCGAAAATGCGCCTATATTTCCAAGATATTCTCCTTTTGTCAGAAGAGGAAGTCTCCTTAAGCTTTTATCTTCGCTTCCAATTCCGATCGTAAGGACAGGAACCTGAAGGGATTCCGCCTTTCTTGCGGCATCTTCAATCACTGTCGCTGAATTTTCGTCTTTTCCGTCAGAAACAAGCAAAATAATTCCTTTTTCTTTTGAATCTTCAATATGCTGAAGAGCTTTCACAAGGGCGTCGTAAAGCAGTGTAAATTTTCCTCCCTGCTCAATTGCCTCAATCTTGCTCCTTACCAATCCGGCGTCGGTCAGATTTTTCCCTTCAAATTGCGGCTCATCATTGAAAGATACCACTGTCACGCTACCGTTTCTTACAAGGTCTGAAGATAGCGACGCTATTTTGCTTTTTGCCGCCGCAAACTGCTCTTTGGGAACAGACCTTGATGTGTCAACAAGAATAACTGTTGTAAATGAAAAGCAATTTAGCGCGAAAACCAAAAGGAAAAGGCAAACAAATATTTTTCTCATCTCTGCCTCCGTGCCCGCAAAGAGGGCAGTAATATTTTATCTCTTTATTTGAATAATCGCAAAAGTCTGTCTTGCCAATATGATAATGTCCCCAAGTGGCCAAAATAGAAATGTCCCCTAAAATGGTTAAGGAGGACTTAACCATGAAGGAGATAAGAATGAGCGAGAAGGAGTTAAAGAGAGTTGAGGCAGTAGAAAGGGTTATAA
>JAAZNT010000077.1 GCA_012798145.1 Thermoanaerobaculaceae bacterium
GAAACCGCGTCTATCGCGTATTCTATCCCTTTGCCGGGACCTATTAACCCGAAAGTCAAAAGAACTTTTTTACCTTCAAAATTGAATTGATCTTTGTAAAAATTTGGATCCATAAAAGGAACATCCGGAACGCCGTGATATATATGGACAATCTTTTCTGCGGGAACAGAATAGACCTCCTGAAGCATTTCCTTTGCTTTAGCGGCAATAACAATCACATAACTTGAAAGCTCGCATACTTTTTTAAGGACTTCTTTCTGCCCTAAAGAAGGGTTCTTTAGAACAGTATGAAATGTCGTGACAACTGGTTTTCTCAAATTTTCCAGAAGGTCAATGATATATCTTCCGTCGTCTCCTCCGAATATACCGTATTCGTGCTGAAGGCATACAACATCAATCTGAGATATGTTCAAAAATTCTGCCGCTTCAATATAATCTTTTTTCTGGGGCTGTCTTATAACAAATTCCACTTCCGGAGGATATCTTAAATTGTCTGCCGGATTGTGAAGAGCGACTATTCTTACCTTTGGGTTTTGGCTTAATGGCATCCCTGAAAGAATTGAAAACGATGTTGCAATATGGTTTGTAAAAGTTGCAATTCCGCACATCCTTGGAAGGGCGGTTGAAATAAAGGCAACCGCTGGGCATTTCATCTCATCCTCCTTTGAGGCACAAAAACAGGGCTCTGCTCCCTGCGGGAAGACATCAATCGCCTCTATAATTTAGTTTATCATAAAAGAAAAAAATTGAAAATCAAAAAATAAAAAAACTATTGAATAAGTGCTCATCTTCTCACAATAAAGTTTTGAAATAAAATCACCATTGAGTTAGCTGCTACTAAAACCTCATATTTTACTTTTGTAATTTTTTTATTTTGTGTTAAGATTTAATTTATGGAGGGAGATCTTTTTAATGGAAAGATTCTTGATAAAAAAAAGCGCAACGGCTGGGAGAAATCAAAATTGCGATATAATTCTGCAGTTTCCAACAATTTCTGGTGTTCATTGCCGTTTTTTTGTTGAAGGAGATTCGCTTTTTGTCCAAGACCTTTTTTCTAAAAACGGGACTATTGTCAACAGAAAGAAAATCAAGAAATCCTCCCTTATGCAAGGTGATACAATTGATTTAGGTGGAGTGAAACTTCAAGTTGAATTTGAAAATGGGAATTGGTATATCTTGCTTAAAACAGCGGATTCAAATATTTCGTTTAACAAAAAACCCGAAAAAAAAGATAAAGTTTTTATTGAGTTGCTAAGGAAAATAAAAAACGAAATAAATTGCGATGGAATCTATCTTTTTGAAAGACAAAACAAAAGCGTCGTTTTAAAAGAACTTCTTGCTGATGATAATGTTCCCCCGCCAAGCAGAACAATAATCAAATATTTTCTGACAAGAAAAACTAAAGAATCTTTGTGGGCTATGAAGGACTTGCCTTTATCAAGCGACAGCATAACAAACCTCCAACCCTTTTCAGTTCTCGTTTCGCAATTTTCAGTCCAACAGAATAGTAACTTATGGTTTTACTGCTACTTCAAATCGGGCTGTAAAAACCATCAGGAATCTGAACTTGCCGTTAGAAATTGTTTTCTTGATTTTTATGAAATTGTAAAAGATTTTGTAGAAGAAGAGACCAGAATAATTAAAGAGAAGGTTCATGAAAGAACTGAAGAGGCAAAAGACACAAAATATGCAATGGTTGGGATGTCTCAGCCATTTTTTAAAGTTAAAGAACTTGCGCTGAAAGCTGCTGCCTCAGATTTCCCAGTGCTGATAATTGGGAAATCCGGGACTGGAAAAGAATTGTTTGCGAGATTTATCCACGAAAACTCAAAACGGGCAGACAAACCTTTTGTAATCGTCAACTGTCCTGCAATACCGGGAACACTTGCGGAAACAGAACTTTTTGGTCATA
>JAAZNT010000078.1 GCA_012798145.1 Thermoanaerobaculaceae bacterium
CATTCACGACATCCCTTATGGATATGTGGAGCGGCTTCACCCAAAAATATAAAGCCGTCTTTTCTATGAACACTTCCGCCGCCGTTCTCGGGCTCGGAATAATAATAGGATTAAAATACGCAGCAATTATTATGGCAGGTTCAATGCTTTCGTTTTTTGTTCTAATCCCCCTTTTCGGCTACTTGAGCCCTGTATGTCAATCCGCTTCATACATTGACATTTTTAGAGGAATAACAGACCAGCAGACAGGAGACATAATTTTTCACGGAGTCAGAAATATAGGCGTTGGCGGAATTTTTGCGGCAGGCGTTATTTCAATAATCAAAATGTCTCCTGTAATAAAGCAAGCCCTTTCACAAGTTATTTCGCAGATTTTTAAAAAGCATGAAGGAGAAAAAACTGCTTCTTCACGACTTGACAAAGATATTCCTATGTCAATGGTGATGATAATGGGGCTTGTTCTTGCAGTCATCATCTTTCTCTATTTCCTTTTCGTCGTTGTCAAGAATGAGCCAAACGCATTTTTGATTTCCTTCCTTTCTCTTATCCTTACATTCTTAATTGTATTTCTCTTTTCAGCCGTTTCCGCTTGGGCGGTGGCTATGATATCTGTGACACCGATTTCCGGAATGACTCTGACAACATTGATAATCGGGGCTGTAGCGCTTTCCTCTTTAGGGCTTAAAGGAGATTCTGGAAAACTTGCCATCCTTCTTATCGGAGGAATTGTTTGCACAGCGCTTTCAATGTCAGGGTCTCTTGTGACGCAATTCAAAATAGGCTACTGGCTTGGGTCAACTCCCAAAGCGATTCAATGGAGCAACATTTGGGGTTCCGCTCTTGCAAGTTTGACAGTAACAGGTGTAATCGTTCTTTTTGCAAAGGTCTATGGCTATGGAACACAGGCAATGCCCGCTCCGCAGGCAAGCGCAATGGCTGCGGTAGCAAACGCTTTTATGGGCGGAAAGGATGTTCCTTGGCTTTTCTATTCTCTTGGTGCGGTCATAGCCGTGATCGTTTCAATGCTGGGGATTTCCGCTTTGGCTTTCGCTTTAGGGATGTATCTTCCAATTGAACTCAACAGCCCAATATTCATAGGGGCGATAGTTGGATATCTTATTCAGAAATCAACAAAAGATTCAACACTTTCAAAAGCAAGAAATGACAAAGCGATTTTGATAGCTTCCGGATTTATCGCAGGCGGAGCCCTTGCCGGAGTTGGAGATGGCATAACAAGAGCAATTGCAGGAATGAAGGGAATAGAGGAACTGCCAAGTTTATGGGGAGATAATCTTAATATTCCAAATTACCTTGGGCTATTTGTCTTCTTTGCTCTCGCTGTTTTCCTTTTCTGGGATTCAACAAGAGCAAAAGCGGAGGAATAGGATTGAAAAGTTACACTAAATACCTGACATTCAACACCAAGAACAGAATTGACTTTGTCAACATAACCAGAGATGTGCAGGAAGCGGTTATGGAGAGCGGTATCAAGGAAGGATTGTGTCTTGTCAATGCTATGCACATAACCGCTTCTGTCTTTATAAACGACGCTGAAGAGGGGCTTTTAAACGATTTTAGAAAATGGCTTGAGCAAATAGCCCCTCACGAACCAATTTCACGATACAACCACAATCTGACAGGTGAAGACAATGGTGATTCCCACCTTAAAAGGAGTGTTATGGGCAGGGAAGTCGTCGTTGCCATAACAAAGGGGCGACTTGATTTTGGTCCTTGGGAACAAATTTTTTACGGAGAATTTGACGGCAGAAGAAACAAAAGGGTTCTTATAAAGATAATCGGCGATTAGATGGGAAAGAAAAAAAGAGTCAAAAAGCAAGGTGTGAAGGGGCTTCATCTTCCCACCCTGATAACCTATGCAGTTGCGGGAATGGGAGTTGTTTTCATTGTGATATTTCTTGGCTTTCTGCTTGTTAAAGGGGGCGGGAAAAAAGAGTTGTCTCAAGAAGAAAAAGATAGGTTTCAAACTATCGTTTCCCAATCTCAAAAAGATGGAATTCTCATCAAAACAATGAGGGATGAAAACAATAAAGAAGAAGGTACTCTTTTGGTCAACGAAGAAAAATGGAAAAAGCTCCCGATTGATTCAAAAGAAGCGCTTTGTTTTGCAGTATCAAATGAGATTGAAGTGAAAACTCTTCTTGTTAAAAATGAAAGCGGCGAGCATCTTGGAACTTATAGACTTGGCGGAAGATTTTTTGAAAAAAAGTAGTCACTTATTTATTTCAGCAATTTTCCTGAAGTGATAGCCGTAGATGGCAAGAGAAACAGCAAGCGAGAAGTAGCGAGGGCGGTGAAAAAAAGTCCAAGTCAAAAGTCTTAAATAATGAAACCGTTCTTTGCCCAAAATTCCAATTTTGATTATTGACCTGAAAAAAGCACTGATTTGCTCTATTTGAAACCTTAAATTTTTCGGTTCATTTTTTCTCTGTGATTTATAATCTTTGAGAAAAGTTTTGACCCTATTATAGTAATTTTTCGGGCTATAAAGTTCAGACACAATCTTTTTATATTTTCTGATAAGCGTTTCAGAGTCCATTATTGAAATTATATTTGTAGTGCAGTTCGTGTTGTCTCCCGATAAATTTTCTTTTAGCCTTCCCAGTTTTTTCATTCTTTCATAAAGTTTTGTTCCATAAGGGGCTTGAAGGAGTCCGACCATCGCCGTCACAATTCCGCTTTTTTGAATGAACTGGTAAAGTTTATCAAAACTTTTTTCTGTGTCGCTGTCAAACCCAACAATGAAGCCCGCCTGAACCTGCAAACCAAAAGAGTGGATTTTTTTTACATCTTCGATCAAGTTTCTTTTTATGTTTTGATGCTTGCTGCATTCCGAAAGACTACCGTCATCGGGGGTTTCTATGCCTATAAAAACGGTGTCAAATCCCGCCTGAACCATAAGTTCCATCAGTTCTTCGTCATCCGCCACATTAATTGAAACTTCAGTAAAGAAATGCATTCCATCCTTGCCATTTCTCCATTTAATAAGCGCAGGCAGAAGTTCGCTTTTCAGATGTTTTTTGTTGCCTATGAAATTGTCATCAACAAAAAAGACGCTTCTTCTCCATCCAGAATTGTAAAGATTGTCAAGTTCCGTTATTATCTGCTCCGCCCTTTTCACTCTCGGAGTGTGGCCAAAAAGCGCGGTGACATTGCAAAAATCGCAGTTAAAAGGGCATCCTCTTGAATATTGGATGCTCATTGAGGCATATTTCTTCAGTTTCAAAATACTATGAAGCGGGGCGGGGGTATTTTCAATTTCAGCAAAATCATCGGTGGAGTAAATCTTCTTCGCTTCCCCTCTTTCAAAATCGCTCAAAAATTGAGGAAGAGTTATTTCTGCTTCATTTAAAACAAGGTGATCAATTTCGCCAAAGTTAAAAGGCTCAGAAGTAAAAAGAGGTCCGCCTGCAACAGTTTTCTTGTTAAAATTTTTGCACAGATTGATAACATTCAAAACGGATTCTCTTTGAATTGTCATTGCGCTTATGAAAACAATATCTGCCCATAAAATATCTTTTTTCTTTAACGATTCAACATTCATATCCACCATTTTCAATGTCCAATTTTGCGGCAGCATTTTAGCAACGGTTAAAAGCCCGAGAGGCGGAAACGCGGACTTTCTTTTAAGAAATTTCACCGCATAATTGAAACTCCAAAATGTGTTTGGGATTTTTGGGTAAATAAGAAGGGCGTTCATTTAAAACTCAACTTTCCAGAGCAAACTGCTCAATGCCAAAGTTTTTATTTTTTTGGCATTTTCATTCTACTCTCTTTTGTCTAACATGTCAAATTTAAAAGAACCCGTTGAGAGGCAAAAACAAAACATAAAATTTTATGGCGACTTTTTGTTGTATAATATAATCTTAAAAGAAATTATTTTTTACAAAAGGAGGCATAAATGAAAATATTAAAAACTTTTTTAGTAGTTTTTATTCTTATTAGCGCATCTCAGACTTTCTCTTATGATTTCGTAAAAAATATAAAAGTTGACCTTAATTCAGACGGCAAAATTGATACTGTTGCGCTTTCAATTTCAAAGGATGGGATGAAATACACCCTTTCCATAAACGATTCAAAAACAGAGGGAAAGTTTGAAGATGGCGAATGCGACGGTTTCGCAGTTTTTGACATAGACTCTTCAGACAAATACAAGGAGGTGGCGGTTCATACCCCGGGTCCAAGCGACGACGATATTTATGTTTTTTACTGGTATGATGGAAAATCAATTCTGAAAATGGGTGAGCTTTCAAGATGGCCAGACATCAAAGGAAATGGAATCGTCTATGTCAAAGATTGGATGGGATTTTGGCAGAAGACAGAAAAATACATCCTTGACAAAGAATCAAGAAAACTTGTTAAAGTTCCTCAAGAATTTTACTATGTGGGAATTGAGGCGTCAGTTGACAAGACCTTCCCTATTTATAAAACAAGAGATTTGAATGATGTTGTGGCAAACCTTAAAGAAAAAAGCAAAATTTTAATCATTCTTTGCGAACCTTCTCTTCAAGATTTTCAAAAAAATCGTTACCTCATAAAATCTGAAACAAATCTTCTTGGATGGTGCGATGAAAAAACTCTTTTGGAAAAAGTTTCAAACCTCCCCCTCGCCGATTGAAAATGCTTTCTCCTGAAGAGTTAATGATGATCTGTCTCAAAGAGGCGGAGAAAGCGTTTGAAGAAGATGAAGTTCCCGTAGGGGCTCTCCTCCTTTTTAAAGACGGAACCTTCATAAAAGACCATAATAGAAAACAAAAAAAGGGATTTTATTCTCACGCCGAATTCAATGTCCTTAAAAAAGCGTCCTTAAAAAGAAAAGATGATATGAGAAAAGCAGTTTTATATGTAACTCTTGAACCCTGCATTATGTGCATCGGAGCTATAGTGGAGGCAAGAATAGGGGGGCTTGTTTACGGGGCGCAAGAGCCAAAATTCGGAGGAATAAAATTTTTAAAAGATGCTTGGAAAGAGGGAAGATACCCCCACAAATTTCCAATTTATGAAGGGCTTCTTAAAGACGATTGCGCTGAGATTTTAAAAAAATTTTTTGCCACAAAAAGGAAATAGTATTATTAACCTCTTTTATAACTTATTCAAAAAAGGTGCGGGAATTTTTTTGGAAAATATTTGTAGTTTTAATATTGAACGCTTTTAAGAGAGGAGAGAAAAATGAAACTTAATACAAAGTATCTCGGAATTGAAATAAGAAACCCCATAATCCCAGCCGCTTCCTTGCTTACAGAGGATCTTTCAAACCTCAAGAAAATGGAAGATTTTGGAGCAGGCGCTGTGATTTTAGGTTCGCTATTTGAAGAGCAGGTGATTGAAGAAGAAAAAGCCCTTGATTTCTTTTTGACACAGGGTTCAGAGAGTTTTGCGGAAGCGATCTCTTACTTTCCTTCCCTTTCAGATTACAAATCTGCTCCCGAAGAATATCTAAATCTTATCCGCAAAGCAAAAGAATCTCTTTCTATCCCAGTAATAGCAAGTTTAAACGGAATCTCAAAAGGAGGATGGATAAAATATGCAAAAGAAATGGAAAAAGCGGGCGCAGACGCAATTGAACTTAATATCTATTTCATACCAACCCGTCTAAATGAATCTTCTGAAGAGATTGAAAGAATATATATTGATACAGTAAAATCGGTTGCAGAGCAAGTTCATATTCCAGTCGCGGTTAAAGTTTCTCCTTATTTTTCAAGTTTCGCAAATATGGCAAGCAAACTTCAGCAATCTGGAGCGAAAGGACTTGTTCTTTTTAACAGATTTTACCAGCCCGATTTTGATATTGACGAGCTTGATGTAAAGCCGCATCTTGAATTGAGTTCTTCATCATCATTAAGACTCGCTTTAAGATGGATTTCTATACTTTACGACAGAATTGATATTGATTTTTCCGCCACAAATGGCGTTCACACTTCGCAGGATGTTGTCAAGGCAATAATGGCAGGAGGCAGTTCTGTTCAGGTTTGCGCAGCCCTTTACAAAAACGGCATTGAGTATTTAAGAGAACTTGAAAAAGGTCTTAATGAATTCGCAGAAAAAAAAGGTTATCAATCAATTGATGAAATGAAGGGTGTTTTAAGTCAGCGAAAATGCCCTGCCCCTGAAGCATTTGAAAGAGCAAATTACATAAAGACTCTAATAACTTATAAAAGGTAAAGGCAAACAAAACTCTGCTTAATTTATTGATTTTGGTTTGAGATACTAAACCTCTGTAAAAGAGATAATTTCCAACCATCCCATTTCCAAGATCAGATAAAACAAAATAATTTTCCTCCTTCTTGCACTCAAACTTATGTTAAACTTGAATCTGGAGAAGATTGAATGTATGAGCGAAGAATCTCTTTCGGCGGAATTTTAACAAAAACAGTAATAACAATTATTGCAATAAATACACTATTTTTTATTGGACAAAATTTTTATAAAGACCTGACGCCCTTGCTCGCTCTTGTTACAAGGGATGTTTTTCCTTACAGAATTTACACAATTTTCACTTATTCTCTTCTTCACGGAAGTTTAAGTCATCTTTTTTTTAATATGCTTTCTCTTTACTTCTTTGCCGGCTCTCTGCAAATTTACACCGGCGTTAAAAGATTCCTTATTATATATATCGGCTCTGCAATAGCGGGAGGCATTCTTTCACTTCTTTTCCCTTATGGATACGCAGTGATAGGGGCAAGCGCCTCTGTTTTGGGCGTGTTAACCGCTTATTCAATATATTTCCCGAGTTCAAAAGTTCTTCTCTTTTTTGTCATTCCTCTTCCAGTCCGCCATTTTATTTATCTATTGATGGCTCTTTCAATATATTTTTCTGTCTTCGGCGGAGGGGGAAATATAGCGCACCTTGCCCACCTCGGCGGAATAATTTTTGCTTTCATCTATTGCAATAACTTATGGAAATTAAGAAGAACAATAGATGAAATCAAATACAGAATAAGAAGAAGGAAATTCCAGAGACTGAAATGAGCCAAAAGGACTTTTTAGATATTGTAAAAGAAAATTTTGGCGGAAGAAATGTTGTTAAAATAAGCAAAAACGACGATTATGTTTTGACATTAACGTTTGAAAACAAAAAAAACATTATTTTCTCAACCCACCCGCTCTCTGTAGGAATTTGTCTATCGGAGAGATCCCTTCCCGAAACAGAAATTATAACTATTCTTAAGGAAAACTTATGCGGGCTTCTTCTTGCCGACTGCCAGAAATTAAAGGACGAGCCGATTTTTAAATTTGTTTTCAAAGGATTTTCTGAAAGGACGCTTGTTTTTGAGGGATTAAAAAGGTGCGCAAATATTCTTCTTCTTGATGAAGATTCAATTGTTTTATGGGCTTTTCGCACATTCAAAGGGGAGTTCAGGCAGGGTCTTCCCTTTGAAAAATGGGCTCCGCCGCCTCAAAAAAATTTAAAAGAAGATTTTCCTCTTGAAAAAAATTTCAGCGAGGTTTACAACTTTCTTCTCAACAAGTTTAAAAATTTGGAAAAAAGAAAACTGCACTCTAAAATAGAAACTCTTTCAAAAAAAATTGAAATTCTGAAAAACGAACTTGATGAGGGACAAAATTTCCTTAACTTTGAGTTTATAGGAAAGAGTCTGTTAGCCGCCAAAGATATTCACAAAAGAGGCGAAGAAAAGAGCGTTGTGCTTGATTACTCTTTCTCACCACCCAAAGAAATTTTTGTTGATTTAGATCCGAAACTTACAATTTACGAAAATGCCCAAAAATTCTTCAAACTTGCAAAAAAAGGAAAGGAAAGGATTAAACTTTTACCCAAAAGGATTGCAGAAACAGAAAAAGAAATAAGCAATTTGAAGGAAAAGATTGCTTTTATTGATGCTATTGACTCTCTTGAAGATCTTCCAAAGGAAGAAAAGCCAAAAGAGAAAAGCGCAAAAGAAAAAAAAATAAAAGCCGCGTTCAAAGATGTAATAGAAATTGACCTTCCACTCGGCTACAAAGGATATGCAGGAAAAAATGCAAGAGGAAACGAAATTGTATCTTTTAAAATAGCAAATGGAGAAGATTTCTGGTTTCACGCTTCAGATTACAGCGGCTCTCACCTGATAGTGAGAAATCCAAAAAAGGAGGACGAACTCCCCTTTGAAGTTGAAAAATTTGCATTAAAATACGCAGCCCAGCGCTCTTCAGCCCCTAAAGACAACATTGTTGAAGTAATCCAGTCAAAAGCAAAGCATCTTTCTAAAGTTAAAGGGAAATTGGGAGCGGTTTATGTTTCAAAATTTAAAAAAAGAAAGATTGACCTAAACAAAAATGAGTGATATTCTAAACAATAGGTGTGCAGGAGGTGATAGATGAAGCGTAACCTCTTTTTTATTGTTTTGGTTCTCATTTTTGCCCAGATTTTCACTTTACCCCTTTATGGACAGGGCGTTTTTATCGTTCAAAAGAAAGATGTTGCTTCTTATGAAGAGGTCAAAAACAACTTCATTCAATTCTCTTTTGTTGAACAAATCCCAAATCTGAACACTTCGCCATACTATCTTGACGAAAGCGCAAAAGATTCCGAGGTTTTAAACTCAATCGCAGAAAAAAAGCCATCTATTGTTTTTGCCATAGGCTCTTACGCAGCAAAAAAAGTTAGAGAGGCAATGCCTGATGTTTTGATTGTAGCCGCTATGATTTACTATCCCGATGCGGAAAAGTTTTCTCCAAACGAAAAAACTGTCTTAATCGCTTCTCTTGGCTCCGCAAAGGATTTAATGGAACAGATAAAAAAATTCAGAAAAATAAAAAAGGTGGGAATTCTTCATAATTCCCAAATTTCAGACTCCGCAAATCTATATATATCAGATCTAAAGTCCGCAGGGGTGGAAGTCGCCGATTTTAGTTTTACAAGCAAAGATGAAATTCAGGCTATCTTTCAGGAAGTAAAAGGGCAGATTCAGGCGCTACTCGTCCTGCCCGATTCTGTCACGCTCAACAGCGATGTGATCAGATATATTGTCACAGAATGCATATCAGCCGATATTCTTCCGCTTTCTTTAAATGACAGAATGGTTTCTTCGGGTTTCTTTTTCGCCTCCTATTTTTCAACAGAGTCAATAGGCAAAACCGCCGCAAAAGTTGTAAAAGAAGTCGCCTCATCGGGTAAAGCCCCTTCCGACAAAATCCGTTTCCCAAGCGATTCAGAATCTTCAATGAATAAAGGAACTTTAAATGCTTTTAAACTTAAAATTCCTTCAGGTATAAAAATTGGAGTTATTTATGAATAATAAATTCAAAGAAAGCGTCAAAAATCTTCTCTTTGGGAGCATAAGAAATCAGATTATCAGTATGATAGTTCTCATTTCTTTTATTTTGTCTTTTTTGCTCGCTCTCGTTTTTTATGCAAGGGCAAAAGCGATTTCGCTTTCACAAATGGAGGAGTCTTATGTAAGTCTTGCTACAATGGTAAGCGGGTCAGCAGTTTATGACATTCAGTTCAACAAAAAGGCTATTCCAGAACTTGCAAAGAGAATGGTTGAGTCCGACAAGAACATTCTATGGGTAGAATTTGTTGATTCTTCCAATGTTCAAATTGCAGGAGAGGGCGCCTTAAAAAAATCTATTTCAGAACAGGGGCTTGAGGAGAAAGCAAAAAGAGACAACTCTTCAAACGCTGTCTTGACGGAAATGGTCGCCACATCAATGGGAAAAGCGATGCTTGTTACCGCTGTGATTCAAGGGAAAATTGAAGCGCCTCAGGAAAGCCCTGAATTTGGTTTTGCTCCAACGGAAGCGCCCTCGGCAAAATCAAACCGCCTTGGCGAAGTGAGAATATTGGTGGGTCTTAACGCCCTTAACAACCTTCAAAGGAGTTATCTCCTTTTGGGACTGGTTCTTCTTATCATCGCGACTTTTACCGGCGGGGTTTTCGCTTACGCATTTTCAAATTATCTTCTTAAATCTTTCAGGGCGCCTATTGAACTTGCCAAGAGAGTTTCCGAAGGCGACCTAACTGAATTCAAAGGCGCTTTTGAAGCAAAAGGCGAAATTGGGCAGTTGTTCGCTGCCTTTAAGGTTATGTCGCTTCAACTCGCATCAACTATAAGAAGAATAAGAGACGCTTTTTCCAAAGTTGAAATTGACACAAAAGCGGTAAAACAGCAATTGCTCAAAACAATGGAAAACACAACCAAACAAACGGAAGCCACAGAAGAAGTCGCCAACAACATTTCATCAATTGAGAAGTCGGTCAAATCTGTTGCTGAACATATGGAAGGTCTTGCAGGACTTGCAGAAGAAGTCAGTTCTTCTGTTCTTGAAATGATAGCAAGCATAGACCAGATCGCCAACAGCGCAGATGGATTGACAGAAGCGGTCAACACATCCGCTACGACTCTCGCCCAAAACAGTCAGGCAATCAAAGAGATTGACGCTTCGGCGGATCAAATAAACAAGTTTGTTGAAGAAACATCTTCCGCAATGACCGAAATGGAAACTTCAATCAGACAGATAGAGCAGAATTCCTCTTCGACAAGACAATCGGTTGAAACGGCTTCACAGGAGGCAGCAAACGGTGTTGAAGTCGTTGAACACACCGCAAGCACGATAACACAACTTCAAGGTTCATTTATGACTGTCGCCCAAGCAATGAAAAACCTTGGCAAAAGAAGCGAGGAAATAGGAAACATTTTGGGTGTGATTGATGAAGTTATGGAACAAACCCACCTTCTCGCTTTGAACGCCGCCATAATTGCAGCCCAAGCGGGAGAGCAGGGAAAAGCATTTTCTGTGGTAGCAGGAGAAATAAGATCTCTTGCAGAAAAAACATCTGTTTCAACAAGGGAGATAGCGACGCTGATAGATACTGTTCAGCAGGAAGTCACAAAAGCGGTTGACCTTGTAAATTCACAGTCTTCTCTTGTTGAGGAAACGGTCAAAGCGTCTGAAGCCACAGCAAGTTCATTCAGAAGAATTCAAAAAAGCGTCCAGCCAGCTGTTATGATGACGCAGGAAATAAACAGGTCCATTCAGGAACAGAGCAAAGGAACCGCTTCCGTTCTTCGCTCAATAGAACAGTTGAGGGATTTGGCGCACCAGTTGAGCAGAGCGACAAAAGAGCAGAGCATCGGAAGCGACCAGATTCTCAAAGCAGTCAATAAAATCAGAGCGCTTGCAGAAGAGGTCAAGAGAGCGACTAAAGAACAGAGTCTCGGCTCATCCTTGATAAGAAAAGCGATGGACAAACTTACATCATCGGTGACAAGTGTTTTGAACCTTACCAAAGGACAGAAAGAAGCGGCTCAAGGCGTTGAAATTTCCGTCGCCGCTTTCAGAACAATTTCAAAAGAAAATCACCTCCTCATAAAAGAGGCAAGCGAAAAAGTTGAAGTTCTCTCGCAAAGAGCCGAAGAGGCGGGCAAAGAAATAGCGCATTTTAAAATACAGGGACAATAATGGTTGAATTTACATTCGCTCCAAGCCAAATAAAATCTGTAAAAAAAGATGAAGAAGAAATTCTCTTTCTTGGTTTTATGGCTTCAGATCAGGCATACTGCTTTCACATCAATTATATTAAGGAAATTTTGAAAATTCCAAAAATTTTCACTCTTCCTCAAACTCCAACCTTTCTAAAAGGGGTCATCGAATTGAGAGGAACAATCCTCCCTATCCTTGACCTGAAAGAGAGATTCTCTCTCGGCTCTGTCCATCCTAAAAAAGGAAGGATAATAGTTCTTACAATATCCAATCAAATGCTTGGGATTCTTGTTGACAGGGTTACTGAGGTTTTTGCGGTTTCCCCAAAAGAAATCAAGCCGACACCGCTGGTAATACACCAAACCATTCTTCCTTTTATGGAAGGGATGGTTCTTGTCAAAGATATGCTCTATTACATTTTGAACCCAAAAAATCTTCTGAGCGCAAGAGAATACAAAATGCTCGAGAGCCATTTCCCTTCTTACGAAGAAAATTCAAAAAAGCAGGAATAGTTTTTTGAACAGCAAATTAAAAAATTATGCAATCTGGTTTTTCAGCATTCTTCTTGCAGTTCTCTTGTTCTACCATTTCGCTTACAAAGCGAATTGGAAAGAAGTCTACAGCGAACTGAAAAACGCAAATCTTTATTTTGTTGCACTCGCCGTTATGGGCGAAATTTTATTCATTTTGACGAGAGTTCTGCGCTGGAAAATTCTCCTTCTTCCACTTGAAAAAAAACTTTCCATTTTTAATCTCTTGAAGGCGACAGTCGTCTCTTTTGCTGTTTCGGGTGTGGCTCCCGCAAAACTCGGAGAAATTGCAAGACCCGTTCTGTTCTCAAGATGGGAGGGTGTCCCAATCACAACTACCGCCGCCTCTGTAATACTTGAAAGGGGACTTGACCTTATTGCAATTGTAACTTTCTGGTTTATCTTCATTCTCTTCGGAACAAGCGATGTTTCAAGCGACGCCGATGTTTACATAGCAATGCTTAATAAAATATCAATTATTATTTTTGCCGCTTCTTTCTTGGGAGTTATATTTCTTTTATGGTTTGCAAAAAACAAAAAACAATTTCAAGAGAATGCAGAAAAAAGCGTCTTCCTTTCAAAATCGCCTATTTTGGGAAAAATTGTAAAGCACTTTTTTGTTTTCGCTGACGGGCTTTTAAGTTTCAGAAAAAAAAGGATGATATTCTTCCTGATTTTTGTTTCGCTTCTTGCATGGGGCTTTGTATCTTTGACCTGCTACTTCGCTCCGAGGGCTGTTGGAATAGAACTTCCATGGGGCTCTGCATTTCTTATTCTTTCCCTTGTTTCAATAGGCGCTTCAATACCAACTCCCGGAGGAGTAGGCGGAGTCCACAAAGCGATCTACATAGCCCTTGTTGTTTTTTACGGTCTTAATGAAGAAACCGCTGTCTCCGCAGCGATCTTGGGACACGCTATGATGTTTCTTCCAGCAATCGTCTGGGGAGCACTCTATTTAATTTTCGGAAGAGTAAAATTTCAAGAAGTATCACATTTGAAATAAAAAAAATGGCTCTGCAAAGCCATCCCTCCTCGCCTTTCGAGAGAGCGCAGGGGTGAGGTTTCCTTCTCAAAAAGCAGTCACTGCGAGCCATCCTTCGAAGCAAATCAAAGCGAAGCAGTCTTTCCTTCCTCTTAATTCCCCTCGCCTCTCAGGAGAGGGCGGGGTGAGGTTTCCTTCTCAAAAAGC
>JAAZNT010000079.1 GCA_012798145.1 Thermoanaerobaculaceae bacterium
AAATTGCAATTTAGAAATAGGATTTCAACTGGAAGGAATTTTAAGACACACCTTGTCCAAATTCGGCGGAAAGATATTAAAAGAGGAAAGAACTAATAGCAAGATAAAACTTGAAGTTGAAATGGCAAAAAGCAAGAAAGTTGAATTTGAAGCAAAAGCCAAGGAGATCAAAGAAAAATGGAAAAGCGAATTCATATGGAAGTGGAAGTAAAAGTTCCCATAAGCGATCCAGAGGAAATTAAAAAAAGAATCTTAAAGGAAGGCGGAACGCTTAAGAGAGAAAAACATTTTGAATCAAATTTTCTTTACGATTTTTCCGACAGGTCTTTCTCGGCGCAAGGTTGCCTTTTAAGGGTGAGGGAGCTTCCGGAAGGGGCTCTTTTGACATTTAAGGGGAAAGTTCTTCAGCACGAAAAGTTCAAGACAAGGCCTGAAGCAGAGACCCTCTGCCAAGACAAACAAGGAATAAAAAACATTCTTCATAGTATTGGGCTTAAAGTTTATTTCCGATATGAAAAATACCGCGAAGAATACACTTTATGCAACGCGCTGGTGTGCATTGATGAACTTCCTTTCGGCTTTTTCATGGAAATTGAGGGGAACGAGGATGACATTGAAAAAGTGACGGATATTTTAGCCCTTGACAGAAATTCTTTCAGCAAAAAGTCTTACGCTGCAATCTATGCAGAAATCTGCAGGCAGGCTGGGAAGCCATTTACAGATATTCTTTTTGACCCTGAAAAATGAAAAATAAAACAGATTGCGCCATAATCCTCGCCGCAGGATTTGGAGAAAGGTTTCTTCCAATTACTGAAACTATCCCTAAACCTGCGTTGCCTTTTCTAAACAAACCGATGATTTGCTGGACACTGGAACAACTCATAAATTACGGTGTCAAAAAAGTTTTTGTAAATCTGCACCATCTTCCTGACCTTATAATAAAAGCGCTGAATCCATACAGGGAAAAGATAGAAATAGTTTTTTCATTTGAAGAAACTATTTTGGGAACCTACGGACTCTTTTCAAAATTCAAAAAATCCCTTCCAGAGAAATTTTTCGTTGTTAATTCGGATGTTTTTTTGAAAATCCCCTTTTATGAATTAGACCAGTTTTTTGCTGAAAAAGAGAATTTGGATGCTGTTTTATTGCTAAGAAAAAAAAGAAAGAGTGATAACTACACTTCTTTTTTGCTTGATAAACATCTTGTAAGAAAAATGGGAGAAGGTTGCCACCACTTCTGCGGAATTTACATAGCAAAGAAGTGTTTTCTCAGATTTGCTGGAGAAGAAAAGAAAATGGAACTTCCCGATATTCTCAAGGAAGAGTTGCAAAAAAATCTTCTCGGGGGAATGGTTTTTAAAAAGGAGTGGCTGGATTTAGGAACCCCCAAGAATTACCTTAACTCAACAAAAATTTGTCTAAAAAGGATGGCTGAAAATAAATTTGCAATTCCAAAAGGAAACAAATTAACTGAAAAAGACGGATTTGCTATTCTAACTAACAAAGATTCTTACATCTCAAAGTCAACAAAATTAGATGGGTTCGTTGTCCTTGGGAAAAAATCAAGAATAGAATCTAAAAAATCTGTAGGGAATGTCGTTTTGCTGGAAAACAGTGTTATGAATATTTCTAAAAAAATCAGAAACGCTATTGTTTTTGAGAATGGAATTCTTTTTTCAAAAATGGACAAAAAGAAAAATAGCAGATAATATATTATTTGGAGAAAACTATGAAGATTTGCAAAGAAGCCCTTCCTTATGCTTTGTTCTGGGGAATATTGATTTCGGTTTCCTCAGTGTTTTCTTTCTACATTCTTTCAGTTTTATTTTTATTTCCATTTCTTTTTACACTTTTTTTCTTCAGGGACCCGAAAAGAAATTACAAAGGCGATGAAAATGTTATACTTTCTCCTGCAGACGGAAAAATAATAAAAATAAAAGAAGAAAATGGTTTCTTTTTCATTTCGATTTTTATGTCAATTTTCAATGTTCATATAAACAGATCACCGATTAAAGGCAGAATAAAGGAAAGCAGACATTTTCAAGGAACTTTCATTGCGGCATACAAAGACAAATCATCTGAAGAAAACGAAAGGGTAGAATGGGTTGTGCAGAACGAAAATGAAGAAGTTGAATTTGTCCAAATAGCGGGGCTTGTGGCAAGAAGAATTCATCCCCTTAAAAAAGAGGGAGAATTTGTTGAAATGGGCGAAAAGATTGGACTTATAGCATTCGGCTCAAGAGTTGATATAAAATTACAAAGCAAAAACAGGAAACTGCTTGTCAATTTGGGCGACAATGTTAAAGGATGTTTGACTCCTCTTGCCAAGAAAGTATAGGTGAAATGAAGGAAAGAGATTTCGTCAGAAAAAGAAAAATCATGTTTAGAAGAGGGGCGTCAATACTGCCCTCCCTGTTTACACTCGGGAACATGCTTCTTGGCTATATGGCGGTAATTTCGGCTATTAAAGGGAATTTTGAACATTCTGTAAATCTCTGCCTTGCTGCGGGAATATTGGATATGCTTGACGGAAGAATTGCAAGAATGACGGGAACATCAAGCGAGTTTGGGAAGGAACTTGATTCGCTTTCTGACTTTCTTTCATTCGGGATCGCACCGGCTTTAATACTATATTTTTGGGGTTTTTCAGAGTTGGGTAAATTTGGCTGGCTTTTCGCTTTCCTTCTTCCTCTCGCAGGAGGAATCCGCCTTGCAAGGTTCAATGTCCAAGCTCAGGTAGTCGATAAAAGATTTTTTGTAGGCCTGCCTATCCCAGCCGCCGCAGCAGCTGCGCTCTTTCCTTTATATTTCCTTGACGCAGATTTTCTTGCAAAAATTAAATCTTTCTCTCAATTTGTGTTTCTGTCTATTAAGACGGTCGCCCTTGCTTATGTAATATTTATTGCTTTTATGATGGTTTCAACAATAAAATATCGCTCTTTCAAAGATTTTGATATGGCAAAAAGGAAGCCAGCCCCTTTCTTTTTCTTCTTAATGATTTTCATAATTATTATTGTAATTTATCCTCAAGGAGTTTTGCTTTCAATTGCGGTGGCATATTTGCTTTCAGGGCCTTTCTCTCTTTTTATTGAAAAAGTTTTCAAAAGATCGCAAAAAAAAGAGGAAAAAGAGGAG
>JAAZNT010000080.1 GCA_012798145.1 Thermoanaerobaculaceae bacterium
AGCTTTAGCCATAAAAACCGTTGCTCTCGCTTATGTAATTCTTATAGCTTTTATGATGGTTTCAACAGTAAAATACCGTTCCTTCAAAGATTTTGATATGGCAAAAAGGAAGCACGCTCCATTCTTCTTCTTCCTTATGATTTTTATAATTATTATAGTTTTATACCCCCAAGGGGTTCTGCTTTCAATAGCATTGGCTTATTTATTCTCAGGTCCCTTTTCACTTTTGGCTGAAAAAATTTTCAGGAAATCGCACAAAAAGGAACTAAAACAAGAGGAAATTAAAAATAATGAAGAAAACAAGAACTGAACTAAAGGTCGCTCTGCTTGGAAAGAATCAAATATTGGAAGATGAACTTATAAACGAATTTAGAAATTTGGGAATTGAAGAAAAGAATATTATTTCAATGGACGACCAAGTTTCTCAAATCACTTTTGACATAGAAGATGAAGAAGCCCGTTTTTACCTTCCCCTTGAGAGTGAAAGGTTAAAAGGTTTTGATGCACTTTTCGTTCTTGGTGGATTGAGTCAGTCAAGGGTTGATTTCCTTGATAATCTTAGAGAAAAGTTAAAGATCTTTGTTATTCATTCAGAATCAAGGGCAGAAGAGAATTTCTTAAAAAACAGAAGCGGCTACTTTTACATTCCTTCTCCTGAAGTTATGATAATTTCAGAAATTCTTCAAAATTTAAAAAAGCAGTATCCAGCAAATTTCCACTGGTCCTTGTACGAATCTGTTTCTTCAAAAGGAAAAGAGGGTCTAAAAGAACTCTTTGACCAAACAAGAGATGTTCTCAATTTTCAAACTCCTGATAAAAATGTGTTCAAAAAGCAGATCGCTTTCAGTTTAATTCTCCACAAGCCCAATCTTTCCGAGGAAGACGAAAATGAAATAAGAAATAGAAGCGGCTATCAAGGTATCCTTTACAGAAATGCAATTGATGTTCCGCTATTTTATGGAACGCATATTGTTTTCTTTGCTAATTTTATCAACTGGGAAGAAAAAACGCGCAAAGAAATAGAGACAATTTTTAAGAAAAGCGATTTTTTTGAGTATAAAAAAGACTTATCCGATCTTGCGAACAAAGATGAGTCAAAACCCTCCCTGTTCATCGACACTGAAAAAGAAAAATGTCTTTTTGGAATTGTTTACTATGACACTTTTAAAATGACGGTTAAAACAGCGATTCTCAAATTAAAAAACGGGGAATAAAGCAGAATAATGTTTATGCGCGTGAATCTTCAAGAATGCTTATTTCGTCTTCAGATTCAGAAAGGTAAACCTCTGGAAACTGCTGAAAAATTCTCAAGCAAGCAAGACTGCAAAACAGGAGTTTTTTATCCTGATAGGAGTATTCAATCGCTCCAGCAACTTCTTTCGTATTTTCTCCACAAACCGGGCACTTATCCATTTTTCAATCCCCTAACAACTATTTTGCAAGAAATATGCCTTTGGCGGGAAAGTGCTATTATTAAAGGTTTTTTTCGTTTTCAGAACACACATTGCTATGGCATTTTTCGAAATATCGTTACTTTTTGTAGCATTCCAAAGATGGAGACTTTTTGAATAAAAAGATAAAAACAGCGACAATCTCACTTTTAGCATCTCTATTTTTAACTCTTGGAAAGGGAACGGTAGGGTTTTTAACGGGAAGTTTGGGCTTAATATCAGAAGCGCTTCACTCTCTATTAGACTTTTCTGCAACTGCCCTCACCCTTTTTGCGGTTTCCAAATCTTCAAAACCGCCCGATGAAGAGCACACTTTCGGACACGGGAAAATAGAGAATATCTCAGCTCTTTTTGAAACACTCCTTCTCGTTTTCACCTCTGGATGGGTTATTTATGAAGGAATAAAAAGATTGATATATCCAAAAGAAGAGATAATAGTTAATGTATGGTCTTATGCAGTAATCATCTCCTCTATAATAATAGATTTCTGGCGCTCAAGGGCTCTTTACAAAACTGCAAAAGAGACAAGAAGCGCGGCACTTGAAGCGGACGCTCTTCATTTTTCAAGTGACATAGGAAGTTCTTTTGTAGTTTTGACAGGGCTTTTGTCAACACAAATTGGCTTCAGGCAGGCTGACAGCATCGCAGCGATTGTCGTGTCAATTCTCGTGCTTTATATTTCTTTTAAACTCGGAATGGCTTCAATAAACACTTTGATTGACGCTGTTCCACAAGGCGCACTCCAAAAAATAGACGCAGCTGCAAGCAAAGTCAACGGAGTGTGCAAAGTTTATGGAATTAGGGTAAGGGAATCTGGCGAAACATACTTTATTGAGATGAAAGTGGCGATAAACAGCAATCTTCCCCTTAACGAAGTTCACCGAATAACAAGCGATGTTGAGGAAAAAATTAAGAAAGTTTTCCCGCAGTCTCAGGTCTTGGTCCATCCAGAGCCATCAGTTAAAGAGGAAGGAATCTATGAATACGCTTTAAGGGTTTCAGAATCGTTCGGCGCGAGATTGCACGATTTTACTTTGTTGGAAAGCGGAAGCGCCCTTGAAGTTTCAATTCACCTTGAGTGGGAAGGAGAAACACTTTTCACCGATGCTTGGAACAAAGCAAAAACAGTCGAGAAAGAGATTCAGAAAAAATTTGGCGATTCTATAACCGTCTTTGTACACTTTGAACCTTCAATTGAAAAAGTTAAGCATTCAGAGGAAAAGGAAAACATAGCACTTCAAAAACAGATCAAAGAATTAATTAAAAAACTTAAACCTCCGCTCTCTGAATCAAGAGCAAAAATAATTGAATCTGAAGGCAAAGGTCATATTCATCTGGAATTTCCGGTTGAACCTACATTGAAAATTGAGGAAGTTCATCAACTATCTTCTGCGCTTGAGAATGAGGTCTCAAAAATTGCTCCACAAAACAGCCACACCCTCGCCCAGCCCGTTCCCAAAGACGAATTTTATAAATAATAAATTTTAATTTATTTCTCTTTTATTACCTTTTTTGCTTTTTGGGCAAGATTGCCATAAGGATATAATTTTACAGCTTCTTTCAAAACCTCTTTTGCGGTCTCTTTTATCCCCATTTCATAACAAGAAAAACCGTAAATGTAAGCGGAAATGGCATACGAAACAAGCATAGAAGAATCTGTCTCCGCTTTTTTCTTTAAAAGCAGGTAAGACTCTTTCAAATTTTCAAGCGCC
Source organism: Thermoanaerobaculaceae bacterium (assembly GCA_012798145.1). Classification (GTDB taxonomy): domain Bacteria; phylum Acidobacteriota; class UBA4820; order UBA4820; family UBA4820; genus UBA4820. The sequence goes on from JAAZNT010000080.1 coordinate 3,164, forward strand.
TCCATTTTGCCTGATTTCTTAAAATCAATAAGAGCGTTAAGAAATTTATATTCCGCTTCCCTTTCCTTTGAAAAACTTTTTTTGACCTCTTCCTCACTTGGAATTCTTTTCGGTTCAATGCCGAGATAAACCTCTGAAATCGCCTTCCATATTTTATAAAAACAAGGGAAAAGAACTTCGTCTTCATATTTTGGGTTCCAAACGCCAAGCGTTTCATCAATACCTTCTTCAAATTTAATCCCTTTTGCCACTTCATCCTGAAGAATGGCTGTCTGCAGAATAAACGCCTTAGTTGCACTTGATTCAGCATATTCAGAATATTGTTGCTTAATATCATTAAAATATGACTGATATGTCTTCCCCTCAAGAATTGTCGCGCTCGAATATGGAAGGAAAAAATACCAAGGATTCAGATTGAAGCTTCGACTTGATTTCAAAAGAACTTCCTTAGCCTCGCGGTATTTTCCTTGAAGAATAAGAATATTACCCATCTTGATAGATGCTGAACTTGGGTTTGGACAATCGCCAATATTTTCGGGCATACACTTTCTTGCCTGCTTAAAATATCCACCCTCAAGAAAATAGGTGTAAAAAAGGTTCTGAGCAAAAAATTTGAGGTATTCATCTGGCGCTCTACCAAGTGCTTCTTCCGCTTCATTCATTGCTTCATCAGGCTTTCTTTCATCGATAAGTTGTTTTACCCTTCTTATATTGACATAGTAATTCTCAAGAATAGCAACTTCTCTTATGGATGGATTTATTTCTATTTCTCTGCTCCTTGAAAGAATTCCGTTAATATGGTAGTAAAGTTCTTTGCCTTTTTCTTTTCTTAATTGAACGACATCATCGGCAAAAGAAATTTCATCTTGATAAAGAATTCCAAAGGGTCTGTAATTTGAAACATAAGCGTAATTGCCTTTGTTTTCAATATCTGGTGAAAGCAGAAACTTTTTCATATTGGATAATCCTAAATTTACCACTATACCTTGATGCCCTGCTCTATTGTTTATTCCAACCAAAACTAAAGATTTTGAACCTCCCTTTGAAGATGTAACAAAACAGGAATAGATGTGCCCGGAATTTGCGAAGGCGCCTGTCATTCTACTTTCCAAAGAAGAGATCTGACAGACAATTTGCGGATACATATTATGCGTTAAGCGAAACAATGATTCAGGGTAGCCGTCAAGGTCAAAATCGTCTGTGATCAAATAGTCAATGTGAAAAAAATCTTCTGAAAAATCATTTTTAAAAGGATTGAATATTTGCAGCGGCTCAATTTCTGCAATAACTTTTCCGC
>JAAZNT010000081.1 GCA_012798145.1 Thermoanaerobaculaceae bacterium
CCAAGAAAAGGAAAAAGGTTTTCTTCTTTAAGAAGGGAAATCCATTTCTGTCCTTTTTCTTTTTTTTTCTTTAAAAAATTGTCAACTTTCTTGCTTTCAGGTTCCTTGTCAAAATCCTCGCTTGATTCGGGTTCTTCACTTTGAATGTCCAAAGAACCATTTTGTAAAAGAAGCTCTTTGAATATTTTCTCTCTCTCCTCTTGCTTAATCAACTCCGGGCCTGAGAATGTCGTCATCTTTTTTGAGATTTCTTCTCCTATTGAAATAAACGCTTTCCAACTCTTTGCAATTTCAGGGTTTGGTGGTGATATCCACTTAAATTTTTTGGATTTGCTCATTTTTTCTCCTTTCTCCAAATTAAACCAATGGAATCAGATTCAAAAAAGGGCTTTCTTCAAGAAAACAGAATTCAGCGGCATATTTTTGAAAAATTGAGTTTCCAAGCAAGGCGGATGTATCCGCAAGAATTTTCAGGGCTTCCCTCAGTTTTAATGGAAGAATGCCGCCTTCTATCATAAATACTTCGCCACCCAAATCGATCTCCATTTCATATACATCTGTTTCAAATTTGCCTATGTCAAGCATAGGATAAAAATCTTGTTGCTTTCTTGTTGGCGATTTTCCGTTGACAGATTTCGGCTCAAAATAAGAAATAAATGCACCAGTGTCAATAATCATGTAGGCTTTCCTTTTGTCGAGACTTGCTTCGATTTTAGGCACTCCTGCGGTTATGCTTAAAGGAATAAAAATCTTATCCTTTGTTATTCTCTTTAGTGAAAAAATCGCTTTTTTCTCTTTAAGGTTCAAATAAAAATTTGTTTTCTTAATAATATCCATTCCAAGCAAATCGTCAAAATCAACTTGGGAAAGTCTGACTGTTTCTCTTACAACTTCTTCCATCTTTTCTTTAATTAAAACGGAAGTTAACTGACTTATTTCTTCTTGATTTGAAACAATGTTTAAAGAGATTGAACTTCCAGAAAAAGGTGAGCCGGTGTCGATTAAAACCCTATTTCCATTCATTTTCGCTAAAATGTGACCTTTTTCAACTACAACATCGTAAATTTCACAATCTTTCATAACATCAAACTCCTTTCTAAAAAACGAAACAACTTTTCCTTTTTATTTTCCCTTAACCATAACTCAAGGCACTCACCGCCCATCACCTCCTTTCCGCTAATACTATATAACCTGTGGTGTAGCGAAATTGACAACACATCAAAAATTGTTTTTACATTTAAAAAACAAATAAAGAATGATATAATAAAAAAGGAGGTAGAAAATGAATGAAACTTTAAAAATGAGTATGTTGATAAAGGCTTTTATAACAAAAAAAGAATTGAGCCCTGAAGAATTGCAAAAAGCTCTTGGTGGATGTGGCAGGCACACAATTTACCGAACTCTTGAAAGAGCAAAAAGCGAATTTAATATTCCAATTGAATATAACAGAAATAGAAGGGTTTACCGCTTTGTGGAAAATGGTGAAAAAATATCGCTTCCTCTTATTTGGTTTACTCCAAAAGATGTTATGGTTCTTCTAACGCTCCTTGAAACATTTAGAGAACTACCCTTTGGGATTATTGAACCAGAGATTTCTCCTTTCAGGGAAAATCTAAAAAGAATACAAAATAATAATCAGGCGAACTTCAACGAACTTATCGGGAAAATAAAAATTCTTCCAAGCCATTTCAGAAGAACACCGGGAGAAATGTTTAAAGAAGTTTGTTCAGCGTTGTTGGCGGGCAAAAGGATAAAAATTAAATACAAAGACAGGCAGAACGAAAGAGTTACAGAGAGGATTATATCTCCTATTCAACTTGTGAGATACAGAGACAACTGGTATCTTGACGCATTCTGCCACCAAGCCAATCAGTTGAGAATTTTCAGCGTTGACAGGATTGAGAGCGTTGAAATACAAAATAAAAAAATCAAAAAAGTTTCGCAAAAAACACTAACCCAATTTTATAAGGAATCTTACGGAATATTTGCAGGAAAACCTACCAAAAAGGCGCTTTTAAAATTCACCCCTCAAATTTCCAGATGGGTTGCATCAGAGGAATGGCATCCCAAACAAAAGGCATATTTTGACAAAAAAGGGTTCTACATTCTTCAATTTCCTTACTCTGACGAAAGAGAATTGGTTCTTGATATTTTGAGATACGGCGATGATGTAGAAGTAAAAGAACCAATTGAATTGAGAAGAAAAATCAAACAAAAACTTCAGAATGCTTTAAAGAAATATAGCAGGTAAGATAATATTAACTTTTGATTTTTGCCTATATTAAACTAAACGCAAATGAGCAACTCAAAAGGCAATGATTATCTTCCAAAATTTCTAATAAAAATATTTGCCCAAATGATTGAAGGAATGTTTATCAATCCAAAAGTTCTTTAGGGATGTTGCCTCCGTTTTCAGCAATCTTTTTGAGAACTGTCTTATGAAGCCACATATTCATCTGAGCGGAATCCTTCATTTTCTCTTCTGGACAGCCGAGTTCTATTGCGAGTTCCTTTCTTGCCGAAAAACTGCTGTCTATTCCAAGAAGTTTGAGAAGGTCAACGATTGAAGTTTTCCAATTAAGTTTCTGAGGATTTGCCTTTGCAAGCTCTTCCAATCTTGCCATCACATCTACCAGAGGAATTTCAACCGGTTTAGCAACTTCCTGCGTTTGGGTAACAGGCGGCTTGAAACCATCTTCCATTCTTTTGATTGTTTTTTCTCCGAGTTTAACTTTTGAATCGCTGAATCCAAGTTTGTCAAGGATAACATCAAAAAGTCCCATTTGCTCTCTCCTTTCTAAAAAAATAATTAACACCTCAAATAAAAGTATAACACACTATTGTATGAAGCATATTTCCATAAATCTGATTTACACACATCTTCTCCTGTGCTAAAATGCATCCTTTTTATGAGGGCGTAATGAGAGGAAAACTCTTTGTTGTGGCAACTCCGATAGGAAACCTACAGGACATAACGCTTAGAGCGCTTGAGACCTTGAAGTCTGTTTCCGCAATCGCTTCTGAAGACACAAGGATTTCGCTAAAACTTTTAAACCATTTCGGAATAAGGAAAAGACTTATCTCCAATTTCAAAGAAAACGAATCAAAAAGGGTTGCAGAAATAACAGAAATACTTGAAAAAGGCGAAGATGTGGCTTTAATAAGTGATGCGGGAACGCCCCTTATTTCCGATCCGGGAAGAATTTTAGTTCATTCTTTGAGGAAAAATGGATACGAAGTGATTCCCATTCCGGGCGCTTCTTCTTTGACTGCGGCGCTTTCTGTATGCGGTTTTGAAGACCATCCTTTTATTTTTTATGGCTTTGTTCCGAAAAAAGAGGGAGAAAAAAAGGAGATTATTGAAGAACTAAAAACAGTAAAATACACTGCTGTTTTCTTTGAATCTCCACACAGAATCAGAAAAACGCTCCGGATGTTTTACGACAATTTCCCTGAAAGAGACCTTTTCGTAGCAAGGGAGATGACAAAAAAATTTGAATCATATTTGTCAAACCCAGAGTTGCAAAGCGTTCCGGAAAAAGGAGAGTTCGTGATAATTTTATCTCCGTCCAAAAAAGAAGCAACTGAAATTGTTGAAAAAAGCGTTGAAGAAAAATATCGGCAACTTGTTGAAAAGGGTATGAGTCACAATCAGGCGGTCAAGGAACTTTCAAAACAACTTAAAATTTCCAAAAGATTGCTGTATAATACCCTGCTTGCTAAAGGTGTTTGATTTGAACTTGGAAGAAGCTGTCCTAAAAATTGAAGAAGCGTTAAAAAATGCGGAGAAAATCTGTATTACGACACATATTAAAGTTGACGGAGACGGGTTAGGGTCTGAACTTGCGCTCAAAAGGGCTTTTGAAAAACTAAATAAAAATGTAAAAATAATCAACGACAGCAAAGTTCCCTCAATTCTTTCTTTTATGCTTTTAAAAGATGACGAAGTTGAAGAGTTTGACGCGGAAAAGCACTCTCGCTTCATTGAAGAAAGCGATTTGATAATCGTTGTTGATGTCGCCCTTCTTTACAGATTGGGGCGGCTTGGACCATCATTTAACAAAAGCAAAGCCAAAAAAATATGTATTGACCACCATCTTGAAGGTGAAGATATTTTTGATATCACTCTCATTGAGCCGGAAGCCACTTCAACAGGAGAACTTGTATTTAAAGTTTTAAAACAGATGAAAACCTTCTGCAGTCCCGAAATATCAAAGCCGCTTTTTACGGCGATTGTTGTTGATTCCGGGTCGCTCTCCTACGAAAGGTGCACTCCTTCAACTTTTAGAATTGCCGCTGAACTTGTTGAATGCGGGGCAATTCCTTATGATACACACCTTTGCCTCCATTGGAAAAAAAGCGTAAATCAATTAAAAATGGAGGAAGAGGTTATCGCCAACCTTATTCTTGAAGGAGAAATCGCTTACAGCGTCGTTAAAGAGTCGGCATCAAAAAAACTCGGAGTTGATCCTATGGAGTTTCCCGACCTTGTCCACATACCGCTTTCGCTTGAAAACGCAGAGATAGCCCTGCTCTTTATTGAGAATGGGGGTTCGGAAATAAAGGTTTCTGCGAGATCAAAAGGAAAAGTGAGGATCTGTGATCTTGCAAAAGCATTTGGAGGCGGAGGACACTGCCTTGCTGCGGGCTTTGTTGTGGAAGGTCCTCTTGAAAAAGCCATCCTAAAAGTCCTGCAAAAAACCAGAGAGGTTTTTGAGATTTAAGATAAAAAAACAATCTTCTTAACAATTACAATTCTTTGCTTTCAAGTATTTCTGATTTATGGAGATATTTTTGCGGTTTTTCATTGGCAAATTTTTTGTTTTTGTGAAAAAATTATTGTTTGTGTTTTTAAGGGGATAAAATGGAAGAACATATTAAAGCGCTTTTGAAATTCATTGATGATAATCCCGAAAGGGAGGAACTGAAAGAAACCCCAAGAAGGGTTAAAGAGAGTTTTCTTGAGCTTACAAAAGGAACGAGGGAAAACATTGACGAGATATGCAAAGGGGCGATTTTTGACGAACCCTCTCAAGCGATGGTTCTCGTCAGAGATGTTTCGTTTTACAGTCTTTGCGAACACCATATCCTTCCTTTCTTTGGCAGAGCGCACATCGCATACATTCCCAACGGAAAAATCATTGGACTTTCAAAACTGCCGAGAATAGTTGAGCATTACGCAAGAAGACTTCAAGTGCAGGAAAGAATGACACAGCAGATAGCGGAAACAATACAAAACTTAATCAAGCCCTGCGGGCTTGGGGTTCTCATTGAAGCGACGCATCTTTGTATGGTTATGAGAGGAGTTCAGAAAGAGGGAAGCGTTGCAGTTACATCCGCATTGAGAGGAAGTTTCCTAAGAGATGAAAGAACAAGACTTGAATTTCTTGCCCTGATCGGAAGAGGTTTCAAAATCCCGCAGTTATAACAATTATGATTGACGAGAAGGCAATTGTCGGTGAAATTCTCAAGAAAACCTGCCAAAAATTGTAGAAACAATGGGTTCTGAAATTAAGATTGCCCAACTTTATCGCCTTTGCATCCAAGAGTAAGGAGATGATTCCTTGGGCAGAAAAAGATCCACAAATGGATGCAAGCCAAAAGAGGTTCTTAAAAAATGGGGTTTTTAAAAAGCATATTGTAGTGTTTGACAAAGCATTTTTAAGGAGGGCAAAAAATGGCTGAAATTTCCCTTTTGCTGATAAGCAGTTCTCAAGTTCATAAGAAAGGATACCTTGACCACTGCGCTGATGAGATAAAATCTTTTTTGGGTGACAAAATTAAAGAGATTTTATTTATTCCTTATGCAAAAAAAGATAGAGACGCTTACACCCAAAAGATTCATAAGCGGCTCGAAAAAGAAGGTTTTTTTGTAAAAGGGATTCATAAAGCCAACAACCCTATAAAAGCGATAGAAAAGGCAGAAGCGGTTTTCACCGGCGGTGGCAACACTTTCCTTCTTCTTAATGAACTTTATGAAAACAAATTGATTGAGCCATTAAGAGAGAAGATTTTGAATGGAATGGCATATTTTGGCTCAAGCGCTGGTTCAAACATTGCCGG
>JAAZNT010000082.1 GCA_012798145.1 Thermoanaerobaculaceae bacterium
ATTGGAAAGCCCTGCCATAAGAATATGGAGTTATCACCACCTTCAAAGTTTTGTAAGGTGTTTTTCCAAAAACTTTCTCATAAAAAAGCACAACATTTTTAAGTTCATTCAATGTGTAATCCTGAGCCTGCGAAAGTATGTTTGTCCTTAGGTCTTTTGGAAGAGCGACATCAAGCGACAAACCCTCTTCAATGTCAATTTTCTTGTGAATGAAATTGCCAATTGTAAAAGTTGCGTTTCTTATAGGCGTTGAACATTTCCAAATAAAAGTTTCTTTTTTCTCCACTGTCTGATGGTTTGCAAGTTCTCCAACCGAAAGAACTTCCAATCCTTCAGGAACTGTAGCAGAAAAAGAGAATAGAAACCCGTCAAAATCTTTCATCAGCGGAAACCACAAATCTTCTTCTATCGGGTAAATATAACCTTCCGCCTTGTCAAACAGGTCGCCGGAAATATCAAAGGTCAGGACAATTTCGCCGTTTTTTTTCTCAGGAAGTTGAACAAGCAAAGAGGTGTCGTAATAACTGTAAGTTCTCGAGAAATCCTCTTTTAAAAAAGGGCATTCTTTCCCTTCCAGATACACTTTATTGATTTTGAAACCCGGGAAAAAATCAAACAACAAAGAAGAATGTTGCCTTAGAAGAGAAAGTTCCGCCTTTACAATTCCTTTGTTTAATGTTCCATTTGAATTCAAATCAAGAACTATCTCATAATTTTTTACATCGCATCCCATTTTTGATTTGCATTCATAATCGGTTATGTATGGCGTAAGGGCTCCTGAGGGTGTCAAATGAAGAGATACGATGGGATCCCACATATCGTAGTCGCTGTAAGGAGGATGAGAAAGTCTCAATAGTTGCACTTCATTTTCAAGATTTGAATTCAGTTGATAAGCCCAAGTTTCATTCTTTATTTCAAAAAGAATAAAGAGGTCTTTCTCTCCGCAGTTTTGAGGATCGAGTAGAAAATTTATTGTCTTTATAGCGTCGCGCCTCAAACCGCTTTTAAGCGAACCCATTTTATCGCTTGTTGTTGTTCCGACATTTTCACCTGAAAATTTTGGAAGATCCATACAAGCGCCCAAAGGAAGAATGTAAAAAGACTTTATTGGTTCTTCTGAAAGTTTTCTTTTCTGCAAACATTTTTCAAGGCGATCCGCCTCATTTTTTTCATCTGTCAAAAAAGAAATTGTTGCGTTCCCTTCATAATAAAATCCTCTTATAATGTTTGACTCGTCAATTTCGTAAAAAAGCGTCCCAGAACCGCACTTCAGCGAAAAAGCGGGTCTTTCAACTGAAAACCCCTCTGTTTGAACACTTTTTACGGGAGAAGCCCCGCAGAGTTTGTTTGCAAGAAGCGCAAGTTCTTTTGATGAACTTTCTTGGTAGTTGTGACTCCACTTAAAATCGGCAGAAAATAGACTGACCGAAATCAATAATGCCAACGCCACAAATTTAATTTTGTTCATTCTTTTCTCCTCCCAAGAAACTATTATACCACCTTAAGAAAAAATTGATATTTTAATTTCTTCCTGATTTTACTATAATATGCTTTGGAAAGATTTAATGAACACCAATAAATTCAAGAATTTTGAAAATTTGCTCTCAAATCTAATAGATGAAATTGAAAAAGGTTCAACTTTTCTGACATTCTCATCAAGAGCGGCAAGAAGATTCATTTTCTTATACAGAAAAGCCAAAATCTTAAAAAA
>JAAZNT010000007.1 GCA_012798145.1 Thermoanaerobaculaceae bacterium
TAATCTTTTCATAAAATAAATCTTCTATTTTTCTCGCAATGGCGACAAGTTTCGCAAATCTCTTTGCCAAAACTTCCCCTTTTACAAAACCCTAAAATCACCCACCATATATCAAAGTCGGTGCTTTGACAAGGAAAAGATATCAATCAATCCCATAAGCGGCTTTGCTTCCAGAAAAGTGGTAAAATATTTGGTGGATGGAGAAATGAGAGGAATCGTAACGGAAGAGCAAAAAACAGAAAACTTCCGAGAGGTTAGCGCAGAAGAAAATTTGTCACTGCGAGATTTACCTCAAAGCGCTTCCGAGCGAAGCAGTCTTCCATTTTCCCTAAACTCAGTCTCTAACGAAGATGTTTCCTCAGACCAAACCCCCCAAGCTATTCCAGAAATAAATTTTTCATTATTAACACCTGTGGTTTACTTCTACACCTGGGATCATCTTGGGACGGTGAGGCTTATAACAAACTCTTACTTCCAAATTGTATCCAAGCACAATTACGAGCCTTACGGTGTAGAACTCCCACCCTACAACGAAACTTCAAATAACACGCACAAATTCACCGGACAAGAGAGAGACCAAAGCACAAACTACGACTATATGCACTTCAGATTTTACGCCTCATCAATGGGAAGATTTTTACAGCCGGACAATATAATCCCCGACATCACAAACCCTCAAAACTGGAACGCTTACACCTATGTCAAAGGAAATCCGGTGAACTTCAATGATCCGAGTGGGCATGGGCCAAATGTTCCTTCTTATCCCGCATACATCCCAAACACCCATTCTTTTGGAATGAGTTGGTTTGATCAATTTGACAGCGGATGGCTTCCTTGGGCAAGACAAACAGCCGAAAACTCTTGGTATTTTGGGGAAACAAGAAGCGCATTGGGGTATTATCATAATCAGTATTTAAAAGGTTTACAAAAGAAAGAATCTGTTACGCGGCAAACTACCTCTTCTTATACGCCTTGTAATCTCATTGGGGAAATAATATCTTATTTTGCAAAGAAAGTTGCTAGTATGTTCAGCAAAAATCCCTATTTTTCAGTAGTGTCAACACTATTAAGTGGTGCGGATGTTTTTACAACTCTCTTTGCTTCGGAGGTAGCGTGGTCAATGTATGAAGTAAACGAAACCTTATCATGGGGAGTTTTAGTAGGAGTAAACACAGAAATCTTTAGTGAAGGAGCGGCCGCTTGGAACAGTGTTTTAAAAGCTGTTACAGGAAATTTAGACCGTTCGCTGTTAGAAAGTGAGCGAGAAGCAATTATCGCCTCGAGTGAAGAGATAATGATTTTAAAGAACGATTTGGGTTATTCATCCTACGAGAGGTTTTTTGAAAAAGAATTGATTCCAGCTACTAAAGCGGCAATCAATTTTATGGAAGCCTTTGAAGATGCATGGAGAAGGAGAAATATATGAGTTTAAAAATAAATTGGGTTTCTTTTTGGATGGCTGTATGGTTTATTTTTTTGATTACAATGACAGGATGCAAAAGAGTTGCGAGACAATATGTTCTTCAAGACAAAGATATTCAATGGGAAGAATGCTCATATTCGAATGGCAGTGGTTATCTTGCTGTAAAGAAAAATTCCTCTTTCAAAAAAATAAAATTTTATAAATACAAAAGAGGAGAAGCAGCCATTCTTGATATGATGATTGGGAAGAAAAACGAACTTATTTTAGTGAATTTTAATAATATTGAAAGTTTTTCTTTTATTAACGATAAAAATGTGCAAAGAACCAAAATATACGACTTTCCTAAGGGGTGGTTTATTGAAAAACTTATAGGAAGAGTTGGAGATTCAATATGGGTTTACGGAGGTTATATTGATAAAAAAGACGAAAAGGCTTTGATTCATCAGCGATTTTTAGTTTCAGTACAAAATGACAGAATGGATAAAGTAATTTCATTAAGCAAAGTAATTGGAGAGCAAATTGACGGAGCACATCAAACATGTTTTTTCTCTGATGTAAGCGTGGATATACCTTGGATGACAGTTTTTATAGCTAATGCCCCCAAAATTCCAAAAACGATGTTTTATTTATGTTATTTTGACCCTTGTAAAGATAAATGGTGTTCGTTAGAAGTCTCACGTGCTTCTTTATTTAATGCATTCTCAATGCTAAAAGTGGGAAACAAGTTGATAAGTTTGGTAGATAAAGATGTAGAAATTGTTCTTGATTGTGAAAAGCAGAATAGTTTTGAAGCAATATATTCCAAAAGGAATTATTTTTGGCCAATAGGAGATGATGAATATGTTTACCTGTATCGTTATAGGGAAGGAGATGGAACAATTAAGAATACTAAAGCAATAACGAAATTGATGCTTTATAACACAAAAACAAAAGAAAGAAAGGAGCTTAGAGAAATCCCACTTGGATATTATTTTGTAGGTTTTAAAAGCGGTAATTTAGTATTACGAGCCTACGATCAATCACTTGAAAAGGATTTGATAATTGACCTTAAAGCATTATTAAAGCAATTTTAGATTTTGAATAATTTGAGGGAAGTCGAAATTGATACACAATTTAAACCTTGCTAAAGAGTATGAGTAAGCGTTTAATCTCTCAATTTCCCTTTCCATTTGAATCCCTTTCCCCTTCTTTTCTATCTTAAGAACAATTAGTTTTTTAAGCGGAAACCTCACCCCGCCCTCTCCTGAGAGGCGAGGGGGGGATATTTCCTCCCATTTTAGGGAAGGACAAAGGAGGGGTAACCTTTCGCGGTGTTTCCCGGACAAGTTGCGGAGCCTTGCGGACGAGTTGCGGGGCTTTTCTGACAAGTTGCGGAGCTTTGCGGACGAGTTGCGGGGCTTTGCGGACAATCTTTCTGGCTTTGCGGACAACCTTTCCACCTCTGCGGACATCCTTTCCATCTTTGCGGACAATCTTTCCGCTTCTGCGGACAACCTTTCCACCTTTGCGGACATCCTTCCCACCCTTTCGGACAACCTTTCCACCTTTGCGCACAATCTTGCCACCCTTGCGGACAATCTTTCTGGCTTTGCGGAAACCCGACAAAGTCTTGCGGAAAGCGGTTCATAAAGAAGATTTTTGTATAGAAAAATGCTTTTTGCAGAAAAGGTTGACATAGGTTGCTTGGCGGAGCCAAGCGCGTCCCGACGCCAATGGGCAAAATGCAAGGAAGATGAGGGGCTGCACTCAATCTCCCCATTTCAGGGGGAGACACAGAGGGGGTTTCCACAAGCGGAAACCTCACCCCGCCCCTCTCCTAATAGGCGAGGGGGGGAAAGCGGTAACCTCACCCCCCGCCCTCTCCTGAAAGGCGAGGGGGATTAAAGGAAGACTGCTTCGCTTGGATTTGCTTCGAAGA
>JAAZNT010000083.1 GCA_012798145.1 Thermoanaerobaculaceae bacterium
CAAGCTCATATAGAAGTGTCAAAAAATTGTTCAGCATTTTAGTGACATCATTTAGGCTTAACTATCAACGCTCTCAACACTATTATAACCTGTTTTTCGGGTAATGTCAGCTCCTTTGTCCTCCCCTGAAATGGGAGGAAATATTCCCCCCTCGCCTTTCAGGAGAGGGCGGGGTGAGGTTTCAACTTGTGGAAATCACCTCTTTGTCTCCCCCTGAGATGGAGAGATTGGTGGTGCCCCTCGTCTTCCTTGCATCTTGTCCCCCAGCGCCTATGTACACTTATCTTCCATCTTCCATAAGCAATCTCTAATCGCTTGTAAAAATTTTTTTAATGACAGATTTGGGATAAATTTTGTTGTCATAAAGTGTTTTCCATTATTGATTCAATTCTTTTTTAAGAAGTTTAAAGGGGGACACTTTTTGGTTCCCAAAATAAGAATCAGATTTCCATCTGATGAGAAAAATCTTTCAATTTGCTATTGGTAATATGCGGAAAGGTTAGGATCTTTGATTTATTATCAAAATAATCAAGTTATAATCGCCAAATAATTGAAGGAAATAAGAGAAAAATAAAAGACCATTTTTCTTGTATTAAAGGTTCTTCTCACCTCTGTGTTCCCTGACCTTTTGCAAGTTTAATAGCAAGGCAGTCGTAGGCGGCTTTTCCGCCGGGAAAGTTTGAGATAGTTCTTCTTATAACCCGCCAGCCGCCATTTTGGAAATATCCGTCAGATTCCAGTTTTTCAATTATGTTGTTTGAAGATTCAAGATATTCCGCCAGACTTCCGTTTTGAGTAAGTGCTATAACCTTAAAATTGGGAGTGCAAATTAATGTGACAGGTTCAACTATTATGTTTGACAAATCTGAAATGGTGAAGGTTTCAAGGGCTGGAGCGGCGTGGAGTCTTATCATTCTTGCTCTTGCGTCTGGTCCTACTGTTTCTTTTGTGGCGGCGACAAGGTCAAGGATGTAGTTTCTCACATCGTTTAAATCTTTTGCTGTCTCAAGTTTGTGGGTTTCTGGATAAGCTTGAAGCGCTTTTGCGAGAATTGAAATCTCCCTCAAATAATGGTTTAACTGGTTTGCGGGAACAAGATACATAATCACAAGCCTAACAGGTTTTTCATCTTTTGCGCCGTAGTTTATTCCAGAAGGACTCCATCCTATGACGCACATTAAGTCTTCTTCAAAGGGAACTCTTGCGTGCGGGCAAGCCCACCCTTGTCCGAGAGCGGTGTTCGTTGCTTGTTCTCTGTTCATAACAAGCCCTACAATATCGGTTCCAGCGGGAACTTCCGGAAACGCTTCGATAATATGGGCAAGAAATTGAAGAGAGTCAGTTTTATCATTTTCGGGAAGTTCAAAAAGTCTTCCTTCCTGCAGAGCGTCAAGAATGGTATCCATTTTCACTCACCTCCAAATTTTCTAAAAAACCAAGATTTGACAAAATGTGTTAAAACCCCGTAAGTTAAAAGAAAAAAGGCAATCCATACCCAATAAGAAGGCGGGAGGGGAACAAGCCCTAAATAAGAAGCAAATGGAGAATAGGGAAGAGAAATTCCCACAAGCATCACAAGAGCAGTCGTTAAAGCCATAGGCAGCGAAGCGCTGCTCTGCAAAAATGGTATTCTCCTTGTTCTTATTATGTGGACTATCAAGGTTTGAGTTAAGAGAGATTCCACAAACCATCCCGTTTGAAACAAACTTGAAAGATGCTCTCCCTCTGCCGAATCTGCTCCATAGGCAAGAAAATCCTTGCAGTTAAAGAAAAACCACATTAAAGCAAATGTGGCGTAGTCAAAAATTGAACTTATAGGTCCTATAAAAACCATAAACCTCTTAATGTTTTCAATATTCCATTTTAGGGGCTTTTCTATAAGCTCCTTGTCAACGCTGTCTGTAGGTATTCCAGTTTGGGAGAAATCGTAAAGAAGGTTGTTTGTCAATATTTGCACCGGTTTCATCGGGAGAAATGGAAGGAGATAACTTGCCCCTATAACGCTGAACATATTTCCAAAATTTGAGCTCGCTCCCATTCTAATATATTTTATAATGTTAGCAAAAATTCTTCTTCCTTCCATAATTCCTTCTTCAAGCACAAGAAGACTCTTTTCAAGAAGAACTATATCTGCAGATTCCTTTGTCACATCTGCGCCGGAATCTACTGAAATTCCGACATCTGCTGCTTTAAGGGCTGG
>JAAZNT010000084.1 GCA_012798145.1 Thermoanaerobaculaceae bacterium
ATACTATAGTTCTAATGTATCTCAAAGCGGAGTTTTGTCTTTAAATTCACTTCCGCAGGCGACTACTCCTATTTATAGGGTTTCTGTTAATCAAGACGGAATTATTAAATTGACCAAGAATTATCTTGACAGTTTAGGGGTAAATTTTTCATCTATTGACCCAAGGAAAATTCATCTCTTTTCAAGAGGTGTTGAAATTCCATTGTATATTCAAGGGGAAGAGGATGGTGTTTTCAATGACGGGGATTCCATAATTTTTTATGGACAGAAACTCTCAATTAGAAACCGGGCGGTTTGGAACGGCGGGGATTTCACCGACACAAATGTTTATTTTCTTTGTGCTGATGAAAATAACGGCTTAAGAATGGATGTTTTGGATGTTTCTCCTATCAATCCCACTTTTCCTGTTACCACCACTTTCTATTCAAATTTGACTTTTGAAGTTAACAGCGTTATGCTTTGTTACCATTTCAGGCCAAATGGAGAATTGTGGACTTGGGCGCCGCCGCTTTATTATTCGGTAGGTGGGGGCGAGAAAAACAGGTCAATTTCTTTAACCCTTCCTCATCCAGTTCTTAACAGCGATTCTTTCTCTTTGCAAATTGTTGAAGCTGGATTTAATAATGTAGATCACATTCTTGATGCTAAAATCAATTCGTCTTCGTATCAAAGACTAACTTTTTCAGGAATAACAATATCTAATTTAAATTATTCATTTCTCCAAAATCAATTGAATTCAAACGGCTCAAACACTCTTACAATTAGAATACCCTCTTCTCAAACACTTAACGACTATCAAATAGTTGATACAATCTCTGTGAACTATTTGAGGACAACTGATGCAGACAACGATTCTTTGATGATTGAGGACGGGGGCGGTAATAAAAGGTATATTGCAAACGGTTTTTCAATACAGCCATTGATATTTGACCTATCAAACAAAGATGCTCAAACTGATCTTTTTATTCCAAAAAGGTGCGAAAACGCCTCTTTTTCAAGCGGCCAAATCACATTTGACTATTCAGACACAGGAACTGCGAGAAAATGTTTTCTTTCTTCAAATGCTTTTTTGCCTTTATCCATTGAGCAGATTGAGAGCAGGAATCTTCAGGATAGCAATCTTGGATGCAAATTTATGATTCTGACACACCCCGATTTTCATCCATCTGGAAGCGACCAGGAATGGCAAAACTATCTTTCAAGGAAGAGTTCGCAGTTTAACGGGGATGTTTTATGGATTGACATCCAAGAGGTTTATGACAATTTTTCCTATGGGATATTTGACCCTACTGCAATAAAAACTTTTTTAACCTTTGCAAAAAATAATTGGCGGGAATTTCCATCTTATCTACTTCTTATTGGAGATGGCTCATACGATTACAAGAATTATCTTGGCGACCCAACTTTTAAAAACTGGGTTCCAACAATGATAATAGAAGATGTCTCTGATTCTATTCGTCAGGGATGGATAGCTTCAGATAGTTACTTTGGTGATACTGACAACGACGGTTATCCAAATTTATCTATTGGAAGAATACCAGTTAGAACCTATGCCGAATTTGCCGGTGTTTTAAACAAAATAATTGCTTACGAAGACCAGACAGTTTTGCCAGATTGGAGAAAAACCCAATTTTATGTTGCTGATACTTACGATGAAAGTTGGGAAGAAGAATTTGAGACATTCAACAACTATCTGAAAAATACATTTGCTGTCTCTCCTTATCAAAGTTTGAAGGTCTACTACCATGACCCTCCTTATAATGGAGCAGATCAGGATTTGTGCGCATCACAAATAAGAGGTTATTGGGATGACGCTGTTCTTGTTCACTATGCAGGTCATAGTGGGCCAAGTTGGTGGGGCTATTATAATGGAATCTTGTCTTTGACTGCTACGAGGGGGTCTGATTTATACAACCTTCCCACAATCTCATCTCCAAATGCGCCATTACCATTTGTTGTTAATTCAACCTGCTATACAACTGGATTTGCTTATCAGGGCGGCAATAACCCTG
>JAAZNT010000085.1 GCA_012798145.1 Thermoanaerobaculaceae bacterium
GCACCGAATCAAATAAAACGGTTCTTCCAAATCTGTCTTTATGTTTTATATCTGCACCCTTATTCAAAAGAAGTTCAACTGTTTTATAGTGGTTACCGTATGCGGCGCAGCGGAGCGGATTTTTCCCTTCTTTTTGGTCGGTGTTGATTTCTATTTTGATGCCGAGAGCGAAAAGTTCTTCTATTCTTTCGTTGTTTCCTGCACAAGCAGATTCAAGGAGAATATCTTCCAAAACTCCGCATTTTGAAAAATTTGATAAAAAAAGTGTTGCAAAAATAAATACTACTGCCGAAATTTTTGAAAACGATGTTTTTTTCATAACTGCCCCCTAAAAAATTATTTTGCCCCCCTGCCTGATAAAACAGCGGGGATTGTTTTTAAGAGTATTATTGCATCAAGCGTCAAAGACCAGTTGTCGATGTACTTTAAGTCAAGTTTCATCCAAGTCTCAAAATCAAGTTCTGACCTTCCTGAAATCTGCCAAAGACAAGTCAGCCCGGGCCTCATAGACAACCTTCTTCTCTGCCACCTGTCATACTTTTCAACTTCAGAAGGGATAGGTGGCCTTGGTCCAACGAGAGACATCTCTCCCTTAAGGACATTCCAAAGTTGAGGAAGTTCATCAATTGAAGTTTTTCTCAGTATTCCCCCGATTGGCGTAAGGCGAGGGTCTTTTTCAATTTTAAAAACAGGACCGTCAACTTCGTTCAAATGTTTTATTTCTTCAAGTTTATTTTCTGCGTCTTTTATCATAGTCCTGAACTTATACAACTTAAACCTTCTGCCCCTTAAACCCATTCTTTCTTGAATAAAGAAGACAGGACCTTCGCTTGTGAGTTTGATTAAAACGGCTACAAGTATGAGAAGAGGGGATAAGATTATTAATCCTGAAAAAGAACCAACGATGTCTAACAATCTTTTCAAGAATAAAGAAAAACTTGCTTTAGGAGTCATTGCAAAATGAAGAAGAGGGATATCATCCAGTCTTTCAAAGTAAATTGGCGTGTTTATATGAGGAAAAACTTTTAAAGACATAAGAAGTTCAACACCGAGTTCTTCGCAGGTCATAAAAAGTTCTTCAAGATTTTTAACTTTTGAAGGGTCCTCTGCTATTAATACAGCGTCGACAACCTCTCTTTCAAGAAATGAAGGAATATCGTAAACGCTTCCCAAAAATTCTACTCCCGATTTGACCAAATTTTCCGTTTCTTCAGGTTTTTCGTTTTCGCTTGAAAGAAAAAAGCCTCTTATTGAAAAACCTGTCTCCGGGTTTGAATTGACAGCGTAAATTAATTCAACAGCGTTAGAACCATTTCCAACAACAACAAGGTTTTTATGGTGAAGTCCTTCTCTTACCCCGCCCCTGAACCTTAGTGAGACAATATGCCTAAAAAAAGTTCCCAAAAAAAGGAAACAGATAAAAAATATTGCTATAAAAGTTCTTGAAACATAAACAAGTTTAAGAAGGAAAATTGAAGCAAGAACAAGAAGAAATGCTGTCAAAACGCTTTTCAAAATTGTAAAAAAAGTTTTGTGAAGAGCCACTCCGAGAGGAAGTTTGTAACCTTGCAGAGAATAAAGGGAAATTAAAAGGAAAAATGAAGAAAGGATAAAAACGGGAACATAATTTTCAATGGGAAAGAAGACTCTCTTTTCAAAATAGGGAATTAAAGGCAGAATTTGGGCACGGACAAGATATGCGCAGAAAAAAGAGAGAATTATTGCCAAAAAATCAGAAGTAAGGCAAGCAAAGGCGAAAAATCTTTTTGCCGCTTTAAACATAAACTCCTCCTCCCTTATTATCTCATAAATTTTAGCGGCACAAGAATAGTTATCCCAAATTTGTCAATAGAATAGATTTTCGTAAGGCCTTTCATTAGAGAAAATGGAAGATACCCAAGCAGAAAGTCGGCAGGCAGTTTGCCTTAGGCAACCAGAAACATAATCAAAAATCTTCATACAAAATTTCCATTTTCACCAATAATCTCTAATCTTTTGTTAAGGTTTTCTTATTGACAAATTTGGGATAAAAACAACCCTCGCCTTTCAGGAGAGGGGGGGTGAGGTTACAACTTTCTCCCCCTCGCCTCTCAGGAGA
>JAAZNT010000086.1 GCA_012798145.1 Thermoanaerobaculaceae bacterium
CTAATTGAACTGTGCTATATCGCTTCTAAAAATCATACCTTCAAAATTGATAAGTTTAAGTGCCTCGTAGCACTTGTTCCTTGCTTCTAAATAAGTTTTGCCCAAAGCGGCGATATTTAAAACCCTTCCGCCGTTCGTAACAATTTTGTTGTCCTTTTTCTTTGTTCCAGCATGGAAAATTATTGCACCTGTCTTTTCCGCCTGCTCCAAACCGCTTATTTCAAAACCTTTTTGATATTGGGAGGGATAACCTTTGGAAGCAGCCACTACGGCAACGCACTTTTCTTCTTTTTGCCTTATCTCTTTTTTCGCCAAATTTCCTTCTGAAGCCGAAAGAAGAAGTTCAAGTAGATCATCTTCTATTCTCGGAAGAACAACTTGCGTTTCTGGGTCACCAAATCTAACATTAAATTCAAGAAGTTTTGGCCCCTTTTCTGTAATCATCAAACCAGCGTATAAGATTCCTCTAAAATGAAAACCGCTTTCAGCCATCGCAGATACTGTTCTGTCAATTATTTTCGCTTTGATTTCATCAAGCATAGGGTTGCTTTTTTTATCATCGGAGAATAAGGGAGAAGGGCTCATTGCCCCCATTCCTCCTGTATTCAACCCTTTGTCGCCGTCAAGGGCTCTTTTGTAATCTCTTGCGGTGGGGAGAAGAAGACTCTTTTCTCCGTCGCATAAAGCCATCACCGACGCTTCCTCGCCTCTTAAAAACTCTTCAATAACGATTCTATCTCCGGCTCCGCCAAACTCTTTCTGAACCATAATAATTTTAACAGCTTCAGCCGCCTGCTTTTCGTCTTCTGAAATAATTACGCCTTTTCCAGCCGCAAGGCCGTCGGCTTTTAACACCAATGGGTAATTCGCCTCTTTGCTTTTAAGAAAATCTAAAGCTTTATCGCTTTCTTCAAAAATCCAGCAATGAGCAGTAGGAATTCTATGTTTTTGACAAAAAAGTTTTGTGAAAACCTTTGAACATTCAAGTTGAGCCGCAGATTTGGAAGGACCAAAAACCTTAATTCCCGCTTTATTTAATTCGTCAAAAATGCCTAAATTAAGAGGCGCTTCGGGTCCGACGACTACAAAGTCAATTTTTGAAGAGGAACAGAATTCTTTAATTGCAGGAATATTTTCTCCTGAAATTTCTACACAATCGGCATAATTTTGCGCGCCACCGTTTCCCGGTGCCCAAAAAAGTTTGGTGACTGATTCAGATTTACTCAGTTTCCAAACAAGAGCGTGTTCTCTGCCTCCGGAGCCAATGACAAGGACTTTCAAGCAAAACTCCTTATAAAACCATATTTTAAAGGAAAAAACGCTTTTTGGCAAGGGGCAACATTCTTTAGCAATAGGTTAAAAATAGTATAATAAGGAATAAAGGAAACTTTTAATTGTTATTATGTAGTTCAGTGTTGTTTTTTTAAATATTTTGTGAGATAATTTAGTTTGGTCTAAACTACTATACTATTTTTTTGTTTGATTTGAAAGGAGGAAAGATGATTAGAAGCGTCAAATGGTTTTTCTTGGCAATGTTTGTTACGACCCTTGTTTTTGCGACCAACGGAGACAATATGATAGGCGTTGGCCCTACTTCAAGGTCAATGGGAGGAGTGGGAATTGCGGACGCGCAAGATTCAATTAGCGCTATTTTTGCCAATCCCGCCACTCTGAGCCAGATAGATGGAGATCAGTTCAACTTCAGCGGAACCTATTTCAATCCTTCAGTTAAAGCGAAGGTTGTCACTCCTCCGCCTCCGTATGGGGTGGGTGTATGGTCTGCAAAAAGTCAGGACGCCGCCTACGCTGTACCAGCCATTGGTCTTTCTCATAAAATTAATGACAATTTCACCTTTGGAATAGGCGCTTACGGCGTTTCAGGGATGGGCGTTGATTACAGAAATGAAGATCCGATGAACACAAATACAAAACTTTCAGTAATGAAATTTGTCACTGCTATTGCTTATCAGCACGGCAATTTTTCTTACGGATTGGGTTTGGATTTAGATTACCAAGGCGCTGATTTTGGTCAAGGGCTATCACACAATTACGCTCTTGGGGCAAGAGTTGGAGCAAACTATCAATACGAAAGATGGAAATTCGGATTGGTTTATGTTACACCACAGAATGTAAAGCATGAAAGAATTTTTGATTTTGATGGAAACGGTATTTATGACGACCTGAAACTTGAAAATCCTGCTCAATACGGTTTTGGGGTTTCTTACAGATTCAGCGACAGAGTTACCTCTGCTGTTGACATTAAATATTACGACTGGAACAGCGCGGATGGTTACAAAGATTTTGGCTGGGACAGCCAGTGGGTTTATGCTTGGGGGCTTTCCTACAAAGCGACAGATAAACTGGCTTTGAGAATCGGCTACAACTATGGTAAAAATCCTGTCAACGAAAACAACAATTTCAACCCGGCTGGAATCACTGTAGTTCAAGGCAAGCCAATGTCAACTTTTGGCTATGAATATTTCAGAATAGTAGGGTTCCCGGCTGTCGTTGAAAAACATATTACCTGCGGATTTGGATACGATCTCAGCGACAAAGTTGGAATCAACATCGGCTACAAGCACGCTTATGGCAAAACGATTAAAGACACTTTCGCTTATGGAAGTATTGAATCCAAATTAAGCGAAGACGCTGTCGATTTCGGCGTAACATTTAAATTCTAAGAAAAACAAAAGACAAAAAGAAAACGCCTGTCATTTAGAAAATGGCAGGCGTTTTTTTATCCCAAATTTGTCATTGAAAAATCAGTTTTCTTTCCAATTCAAAGCGTAAATCTGTCCTTGTCTTGCAAGGTTTGCAGAATTCCCCAGAATTCTTGCAGTTTCTTGGGGAGCGTGAAAACCCATAGAATTTTCTGAAGAAACAAAATCAAGATACCACTGCGCCTTTCTTTGAAGCTCAAGACTTTTTTCAAGTTGCTTTTCTGTTGCGCCCTCTTCTTTTGCCTTTGCTATCTGTTTAATTAAGTCGTCTACTGCTTGTCCTGCGTTTTGAAGAAGCTCATAATTTCTGTCTTGAATTGTTTCAACTCGCGCCTGCAGTTCCTGTTCGGAAACAGCATGACAAACCTGACAAGCCCTGTTTATATTTAAAAGCGGACTTCTTACCCAGTGGTCAGAAACCTTTGTTGCTCCTGTTCTTACATACGGCATATGGCAATCGGCACAGGAAACTCCAGCTCGTGAATGCGTTCCCTGACTCCAAACTTCAAATTCGGGATGTTGCGCCTTAAATATTTTTGCACCAGTGACTTTGTGAGTAAAATCATAAAAATCTTCACCATTTGGAAATTTCATCTCTGTCCAATATTTTTCAAGATCTTCCACACTAAGCCCTTTTCCCCACGGAAAAACGAGCGGATTTTTCCCGGCGCAATAGTATTCAACATGGCACTGTCAGCAAACGAAAGAGCGCATCTCATTCCTCGTAGCGTCTCTATTAGGGTCGTAGGGCTCTTTTCTGCTTCCCTGTCTCCAGATCTCAACGGAGGGAAGATGGGGAACAGGGGCGTCTGATTCTGCAAGTTCCCTGATTCCTTTGATAAATCCGGGTCTTGTAACTCTCAAATTCATCGTTTTAGGGTCGTGACAGTCAACGCAGGAAACAGGAAACGCATGCCCCATTTCGTGTAGTTTTTTGTTCGCCTCTTGGTAGGACAATTTGTAAGTTGATTCAAATCCCTTCATCGCATCTCCGTTTCCAAGCGCTCTGTAAAGAGGCATTACCGAAGCGTGGCAGTGAAGGCAGGACGCTGTTTGAGGAACCTGCTGTCGCTTTGTCTGTTCTTGGTCAACCAGCATATATGCGTGCCCTCTTCTTTCCCTGTAATCAATTGCAAAAGCGTAACCTTGATATATCGATGTAAGCCAAGGGTATCGTTCTGATTTTTCCATCGGAAGTGACTCCGAGCCGCCGTGTCCTCCAAATTTTGTTTTTGTTCTCAACGCTGTTTTCTTATAAAAATCGTACTCCAAGGGCCAATTTAATCCCCATACCGACGGGTCGGTGGTATCTTCTGTTACTTCTGCGACTCTGACAAAAGGAAGTGCCGCTTCCGCTTTTCTCTGCTGAATATTCATAAGGAGAGCCGCTATCGCTATTGCGGCAACTACGCTTCCAATGAAAACAACAACAAGTCCAAAACGGAAAATTGTCTTTCTGTCAATCATAGATTGCCTCCTTTTCTCTTTTTGAATAAGCCCCGCCAAGTCCGGTTTTTGGTCCGTGGCCGACGGAGGAATGGCAATGGACGCAGTTCAGATCTTTTCCTGAAGATGCGCCCATAGGATTTGGAAATTCAAACAAATTCTTGTGGCATCTCAAACAATTATTTTGAAGAATTTTGCTATTCTTTCTCTTTATCATTATTGGTTCATGAAAATCTTGAAAAGTGAATCCTTTTGAATGATGATAGCCGTTTTCTGCCTTTGCGATATATTTTGTCGGGAAGGTTTCTGGCAGGTGACAGTCTGCGCAGGTTGCAGTGTGGTGATGTCCCGATTTCTGCCAAGAATCATATTGAGAGTTCATTATATGGCAGTTGGCGCACACTTTTGGATCCGAACTCATATAAGAAAAACCTTCGGCGTAATGGAATGTGTAAATCCCAAGCCCAACCGCTGAACCGAGAAAGAAAGTTAGAATAAAATACAACCAATTTCCCTTCACAAATTTATTTTACTTTATCTAAATGAAAACTTCAATAAAAAAAACTGTTGAAATAAAATTGTGAATTTTATTCTTCAATTTGAGAAAATTTTCTCAAGGGCTGATTTCCTGAATGAAAAGATTCTCAAGATGTTTTTCTTTATAAATAGAGAATTTGCGATTTCTCCCAAAAAACCAAAAGGTGGCTTATATGAAACAATATCTTTCATAAGAACCCCTTCTTTTGTTTTTAGAAGAAAATGTTGGTGATGCCAAAATGAATAGGGACCTGATTTTTGTTCGTCAACAAAATATTCCTTTTCTTTGACAACTGTTATTTCAGTAACCCATTGAACTCTAAAAAAGGGAAGGGGTGAAACCCTATACACTATTATCATTCCTTGATACATTTTTTCAGGAAGGTCTTTAGAAGTTATCTCAAAATTCATATATGGAGGAGTTATAAGCTTAAGATTTTTGGGAGACGAGATAAACTCCCAAACATCATCAACAGAGGCAGGGACCGACTGTTCAAAATAAAGTTGGGAAACTCTTCCCAAATTAAAAAGCATCAGCCATTTCTGCCCAAGCGGAGCGCTCAAGAACACTCGTAAGTTCTTGAATCATTATGCTCTGTCTTAAAACAGTCTGTAAAATAGCTTTTAGCGGCTCAAGTTTTATATCAGAACTCCTGTCAAGATTAAGTTTTTTCA
>JAAZNT010000087.1 GCA_012798145.1 Thermoanaerobaculaceae bacterium
AAGGATTTGCTTTTACTTGGGGATAAAGAATCGGCACAGGATGCACACCTTCATTGGTACGGCTTTTACGATAACCCCGATATCCCATTCAAACTGATCAGAGCGACAAAGCCCGACCTTTCAGATGCAGTAAAGATATACGAAGGAACTGAAAGAAATTATACCGATCCAACCCCGCCAAACCCAATTTTTTACTACAATGTTTCGGATTGATAGATAGCGCTTTTTGCATCATTGATTTTTAATTTTTGTTTGGTTTTATTCTTTTTTTATTGTTTTGATTTTTTCTTTTTTTAAAAGTAAATTTCTTTATCTTTCTTTGAAATTCATAAAGGTCGCTGAGGCTTTTTAAAATCTTATCAAATTTTTTCATTTTCCAATTTCTCAATGTCTGCTTGGTCTTGCTTTGAGTTTCTTTTCCTTTTAAGCCATATTAAATCATCTTTGCTGACAATAAATGCGCTCCCTTCTGAAGATTCTGCTTCCACAGCGTTGCCAATTATTCTTCTGACCTCTTCTTCTTTTGGAATAAGAATATCAATGAACATTTCATCTTCGTCTGAGGTCTTTAAAAAGCGGTGAAGTTCTATAGCAACATTTTGAAACATCCAAGGTGAAGCGGATTCAAAATATCCACGACTTTCTAACACCATTTTTGCCTTCGCAAAATCTTCAATATCAATCAGAATGTCAATATCTCTCGTAAATCGAGGCTCTGTATAGAACGCCATCGCAACCGCTCCCACTATCGCATATTTCAAATTATTATCATTTAAATCCTTTATCAAACTCTTAAATTCGTCAAACAAATTCATCTTTTTTCTTTTCCTTCTCATTTTTATTATACTTCAAAGTTAAAAACCAAACAAGGCGGGGAACAAAATATCTAAGGGAAAGAGTTCAAGATTTAAGGACTAAAGAATGGGTTTAAACTTAATGAAATAGATCCGCTTCAATCTCTGTGAAATCCTATGTCGGCAGGATTTATTGACCCTTTTATCCTCATTATTTTTCCGCCGTTTCCTTCAAACTCTCTCCTTAAAGCAACAGTTTTTTCTATAAGATTTACCAACTCTTTGTCTTTTATTTTATTTTTTGAAATGTGCCCTTTGCTCCAGTAATCAATTACAAGTTTACTGTCGCCGCAAATTTTCTTCTTGTTCAATTTTTTTGCTATTAACAAAGCAAGGTAAAGAGCGGCAAGTTCTCCAAAGTTGTTTGTTTTTTTCTTGTCAAGAATCATTGTTCCTTTTTCTGTAATTCTATTTTCTGGGACCACAAGAAAGGTCAAGGGAACGCCGTCTTTATCACACACCGTTATTTCCACCCCTCTTTTTCCGCCTGTTCCAGAATCAAAATAAATGGCGTTTTCATCAAGTTCTTGTTTTTCAAATTCCTTCTTGGCGCTTTTTGGATCGTAATGTGCGCCTTCGTCAAGCCACTTTTTTGCTTCTTCAAGGGATTTGAAACCCTTATATCTTGCCCCTTTTTCGTTTTCAACAACTTTTTTGCATTCTTCCCAATTTTCAACTATTCCTCTTTGAGAGTTTGTCTGGTAAGCATAAAATTTTTTTCCTTTAATCGTTCTTCTTGTCATCAGAGGTTATTTTACACTAATGTGTGAAAAATCTCATAAAGATATTGGAAAAATTTCCACAGGGGAATATTATAGGGAAAAAGTGTAAAAGATAGGTCAAAAATACGGAGAAAATTTAACCCAAATTTGTCAACAGAATAAATTTCTCCAAAGACTTTTATTAGAGAAAATGGAAGATAAGTGCACATAGGCGCTGGGGGGTGAGATGCAAGGAAGACGAGGGTGGGCAAACCGGAGGTGAACTTATGTTCATTGAGGATTTGACCCCCGAAGTCTGACGCAGCAGATTA
>JAAZNT010000088.1 GCA_012798145.1 Thermoanaerobaculaceae bacterium
AGATAATTTACAAAAACAAAGCGCCCCTTGTCGTTCTAAAAGGAGAAGCGCTAAATAAGTTTAACTCCCTCGGCGGCAGCAAAATTTTTTTGTCAATTTCACACGAAAAAGATTTTGCCGTTTCATTTGTGGTAATTGAGAAATAGATGAAAAGAGAACGGCTTCTTATCATTTTTTTGATATTTGAAGCGTCAATTCTTTTTTATGGAAACGCTTTCTTGGGGCTTTTTGAATCGTCTGAAGCAAGGTATGCTGAAGTTTCAAGAGAGATGCTTGAAACAAAAGATTTCATCTCGCCACAGATGGATTATGTCTACCATTTTACAAAACCGCCTTTGGCTTATTATTTGACTGCCCTCGGAATGAAAATTTTTGGAGTAAATCCTTTTGGTGTTAGATTTTTTGTCACAATTTTTGCTCTCTTGACTATTTTTATCGTTTACAAGATTTCAGAAGAATTGGGGCAGAACGGCTTGAATGCAGCGATTATACTTGGCTCTTTTCCTCTATTTTTTATTATGGCAAAAGTTCTGACAACAGATATGTTTCTTACATTTTTTGTGACAAGCGGAGTGTATCTCTTCATTCTTTATCAAAACAAGAAAATAGAAAAAAACCGTTTTTCAATTTTTTTCGGGATCGTAATTGGTTTGTCAATCCTGACCAAAGGGCAGGTTGGAATTATTTACTATGCCTTGATTTTTGGAGCAATGGCATTTTACAAAAAAGAATTTTCCTCATTAAAAATTTTTCTTTCCCCGTTATTGTGGATTTCAGCGATATTGGTTTCGGGTTGGTGGTTCTTGGCTGTCGGCATAAAACACCAAGGGCTTTTGCATTATCTTTTCTTCAAAGAAGCTGTTGAGGCAGGCTACTCTGCAAAGAGATTTCATCCGGGTCCATTTTACTACTACATCCCTGTAATGATTTTAGGACTTTTTCCATTCTGGCTTCTTTTCCCCTCCATCAAAAAATTTTTCAAGGAAGAGAAAATAAAATCTCTTCTTGGCTACACTATTTTTCCTTTGATTCTTTTCAGTTTATTCCCCGCAAAACTTCCAACATATCTTCTTCCTTCAACTCCCGGCTGGGCTTTGCTTTTTAATGAAACCAAAGATAAACAAAGAATTTTGAAAATGGTTTCTATTTTATTGATCGCTTTTCTTTTATGCCTTTCTCTTTTTGTTTTCTTTAAAGGAGAAAAATTTGTAGGAAGAGAAACAAAAGATATTTCTTTGATACTTCTTATAGGCGCTCTTTTTTCTGTTGCCGCATACTTTCTTTCTTTCAAGAAAAGAGAAGACACTGTATTGGCAGTGCTTTTTGTGACTATACTTTTTTCATCAATTTCTTTTCCGACATTAGTTAGCAAAAATCAGGAAAAATTTAAAATATCACAGGAGATGTTTTTATCAATAAAAGAAAAGATTGAGAAAGAAGACGAAGTTTTAGAATTAAGGACAACAATTTTTTCAGTTCCTTTTTACCTCCAGAGAAAAGTTTACGCTTTTGAAAATAATTTTTTTAGAAAAAAGTTTCTTGAAAACAAACCTGAACATATTTTGCAAAGCGAAGAGGAATTGAAAAGGTTTATTGAAAAAACGCCATATCTTTGGGTAATAGTCGACAAAAAGAGTGAGCAGTATCTAAAAGAAAATTATTCAGCCTTTCAATCTTTTTACAAAGGCTCAAGATATATAGTTTATGTTTCCCCGGAAATAAAAAAGCGGCTGAGTTAAACCCAGCCGCCTTTTTCTAATGCAATAAAGTTAAAATCAAGGAGTAAAAGTAATTGTTATTACATCTCCCTCTTTGCTTAAGAAGATTGTCCTGTCGTTTTCTCCGTTATCAATCAATTCATAGAAAACAAGAGGACGGCTTGAGTCTGTAAGAACAGTAGGATCTGTATCTATGACAGGTGAATGGACATCTCTCAGATAAAAATCGTCATCATCGCTTGAACCATTGCCTTCCAACAAAGCCCCTTCACCGTCGTTGTAGTAGTGATTTGAGCCAATAGGATCAAGCGCAGGAGCATTTGGAGCCCTTCGTATGAAAATGTTTGAGGGGTTATAAGATGTCAAACTTGTAACCTTGTCGCTTCTCAAAAGGTGCACAATGCCGCCGACAACTCTCGGGTCTGACCATATACTTGTTCCAGTTGGGCTTATGGTTGCAGTTGCGCTAACAATAGTTCCTTCTTGAAGTGGGCTTAAACCGCACAAAGACCATTCACCCCAAGCGCTGGCGGTAACTGTTCCAAGATATATTCCATCCAAATAAACATCAATTGTTGCGTTCGGAACAGAAGTTCCTGTTATACAAGTCGCTTCGCCATATATTGGTACTGATATTACAGGAGGAGGAGTCAAATCACCGGAATTTGAACCCACAGTCACTGTATTGGAGGGCTCACTTACTGTTTCGCCGGGTGCTTGAGCGGTTGCAGAAACCGATTGTCCGTCTGTCAAAGAAACTCCGGGCAAACTCCAAGATCCATCTTCTTGAACAGTTGTTGTTCCTACAGGTGACCCATCAACATAAACAGTTATTATGGTCCCTTCAGGTTCAACGCTGCTTCCGCTTATAATCACATCGGTTCCTTGATATATCGGCGAAGAGACAATCGGAGGAATGCTTTGAGAAGGAGCATTGATTACCGTCACTGGTGCTGATGGAGCGGACATTGCTTCTCCGGTTCCGGCGGTTGCTGTAATGATTTCTCCAGTAGAAAGCGGACCTATTCCATTCAATGTCCAAACTCCTCCTGCCTGAACTGTCGTAGTTCCGACAGGAACGCCATTAACATAAACAGTTATTGTTGTTCCAACAGGAGATGAAGAAGTTCCTGAAACTGAAGTGGCTCCGGAATAGATGGGGGAATTTACGCTTGGAGCAGCGAAATCAACAATCACCGTCGCTGAAGGATTTGATGTCTCTCCGCCGACTGTAACAGTTGCATAAACGCTGTCACCGCCCGCAAGAGCGGGAACGGTAACGCTGTAAGTTCCGCCGGAAACTGTTCCCGTGTATGGAGTCCCGTCAACATAAACGGTAACAGTTGAACCATCTGGAGCGTCTGATGTCCCTGTTACTACTGTTTGACCTTCAACAATAGGACCATTTATTACAGGAGGATTGGGAATTGATGCCTGAACCGTCACTGGTGCTGATGGAGTGGACATTGCTTCTCCGGTTCCGGCGGTTGCTGTAATGATTTCTCCAGTAGAAAGCGGACCTATTCCATTCAATGTCCAAACTCCTCCTGCCTGAACTGTCGTAGTTCCGACAGGAACGCCATTAACATA
>JAAZNT010000089.1 GCA_012798145.1 Thermoanaerobaculaceae bacterium
ATTGCGATATCTCAATATGGGAGTCTGTTGAAAGCCAAATTATCGTTCCATCAGTGAAAAGAATTCCCATATTTCCTTCTGTAAGCCATATATTGTCTCCTTCAAAAATTGGAGAATTGATTGTCAAAAGCTCTCGCTCTTCAGAAGAAGCCCCCTGAACATACGCCTTCCCCTCAAGATAACGGACGATGGCGCTGTTTTCCGCCAAAATGTAAATTGAAAATGTCGTCAGGGCAAAAATGAGTATCAGATATTTTACCCGTTTCATTTTCATCACCTCCGCCCATAATACTGCAATAGTTGTGCCAAAGTTTAAAAAAAGAAAAACCCCTCAAATTGAGGGGTTTCCCATATCAATCAAGAAAAAAGTGTCCTATTTTTAGGACATGTCCTTCTATTCGCCTTCTGTTGCGGGCGGGGGCGTCTGCTGCTGTTGCACCGGTTGTTGTTGCTTGGCTGATGGCGCTTCCAACACAATTGGAGTTGAGGCAATTTCCTGTTGTGTCGCAGTTATCTGGTTTTCGACCGAAGAAAGTTTTGATCTCGCGTCAGTCAGCCTGCTTTCAATATCATTCATCTCTTTTTGAAGTCTGTCTTTATCGGCAGCCATTGTTGCGAAACCGAATTGATCTCTTTTTGCCGCCAATTCTTCCATCAGGGAGTTGACATTGCCTTGAAGCATAGATCTTTGCTGCATAAGAGATGAAAGTTTTTTCTGTAGCTCACCGCCGGCGCCTTGCTGTCCACCTTCTCCTCCTCCGGAAACTCCAGTTTCACCTTCAGTTGAAACATATTCCAATGCGGCAAGTTCGTCCTCGTTTGCGAGGCGGGATCTCTGTCTAATTTGCTCCAATTCTTCCTCGTCAATTCTTATTACTTTCTTTTGCTTTTTTGGCTCTGTCTTTTCAGTTTCCTGAAGGAGCGCTTCTCCTTTTTCAGTTCTTTTCATATCAACCATATCAGCTGGAATATAAAGGAGCATCCCAAACCTTTCAAAATAGATCCTGTCTCCTTTTACATCGGGCTTGACATCAGAAACAATTACTTTTCCATTATTAAGGTAAATTTTATAGGTTTCTTCAGCAAAAACAAAGATTGCAAAGAGACACAAAACAAAAACAACTAATCGCTTCATAGCGACCCCCTTTCCAAAGCAATTATCATTATGTAAAAAAAAAACAATTCTGTCAAGTGATTCTGCTTTTTATTTTTGTTTCATCAGCTATTTTCAAAAGTTCTTTGGCGTGCTCCACGGCGCTTTTTGTTATTTTTTCCCCTGCCACCATTCTTCCTATTTCTTCAATTCTTTCTTCTTCTGATAAGACCCTCCCAGTAACGAATGTTCTGCCTTCTTTGTCCGATTTTATTATTTTAATGTGCTGGTCTGCGTATGAGGCTATTTGTGGGAGATGTGTTACGCATATCACCTGATTTGAAAGGGAAAGATTGTGTAGATAAACCCCGACTTTTTCAGCGGGCTTCCCTCCTATTCCAGAATCTATTTCGTCAAAAATAACCGTTCGCTCCAAAGAATCTCCCTTGGCAGAGGAGAGAATAGCCAACATAACCCTGCTCAATTCTCCTCCTGAAGCAATTTTTGAAAGCGGAAGAAGAGGCTCACCTTCGTTTGCTGAGAATAAGAAATATGCCTCTTCAAGTCCTTTTTCGGACACATCTTCCGCACTCTCAATTCTCAAAGGACTAAACATCACTTCAAAGCGGCCCTTTTCAAGAGCAAGGTGCTTTAGAATTGAAGAAACCTTTTGGGAAAACGCTTTGGCTTTTTCATTTCTTGCTTTGCTCAACTTTTTCGCAACTGCAATATATTTGTCGTAAAGTTCATCAACTTTCTTTCTGATTTCATATTTGTCAAAATTAGTTTTTTTGAGCTGTTTCAGTTCAGCGGAAATAGCTTCATAATGCGATAAAACATCATTGAGAGTCGGACCAAATTTTCTTTGAAGTTTTTCAATTTGATACAACCGCTCTTGTATCTTTTCAAGTTCATCAGGCTTAAAATCAAGTGATTCAATTTCTCTTTCTGCCAGACTGTAAATCTCTGCAAGGGCGGCTCTTGAGATCTCTATCTCCTTCGCTAAATCCTTCCATGAAGGAATATATTGAGAAAGGTCTTCCGCTTTTTTGTTGACTTCTTTAAGGGCGGCGAGAATTGAATTATCGGAAGTTTTAAGTTGAAAAATTATGGAAGTCAAATTCTCAAGAATTTTGGACCTATTTTCAAGTGCTTTTTTTCTGCTTTTTAGCTCTTCGTCTTCATTTTCTTTTGGATTAATTTTTTCAATTTCTATCGCTTCTGCTTGAAGCAATTCAATCTTTCTTGTTATTTCTGACATCTTTCCTTCGGCAAGTTTGAGAAGTTTGCACTGCTCTTTTATTTCTCGCGAAAGGGAAGCTGTTTCGCTTGACAATGTTTTCAACTCTTTTAACGAATCGATTATTTTTAAATGGTTTTCTTCGTCAAGGAGTTTTGCGCCTTGATGTTGTCCGTTTATCTCAATCAAATTTTCTGCAATGGTTTTTAATTTGCTTAATGAGATTGTCTCGCCATTGAGAAACGCCCAACTCTTTCCTTCTTTGTCAAATTTTCTTTTAAGAATTAATGGCTCATTATCTTCAAGCCCTAAAGCATTGATCTTATTCTTTTCAGAAATGAATGTGCCTTCGATGACGCACTCTTCACCTTTCCTAAGAAGAAGCGAAGCATCAAATTTTGAGCCCAAAAGAGTAGAAAGAGCGCCTATCAGCAAAGATTTTCCCGCGCCCGTTTCTCCGGTTAGGACAACAAATTTTTCTTCAAAGTTCAATTCAAGGTTTTCTACAAGAGCGTAATTTTTTACAAAAAGCCTTGAAATCATAAGATTATTTAAACCAGCAGGGAGAAGCGCACCCCGGCTGATTTGTAATTCTTTTTGCTCCGCTTCCATCTGCCCGCATTATGAAAATCTGGAAAGAGCCGAGACGATTGGAAGCGAAAGTTAAATACCTTCCATCCGGAGACCAAGCGGCAGATTCGTTGTCACCCTGACCTTTAGTCAAAATCTGCACTTCATTGGTTGAAAGATCTATCACAGCGATATTGAATCTTCCATCAACAACAGTTGTATACGCGATTTTATCGCCCCTTGGAGACCAAGCGGGCTGGTCGCATCTTTTTGACCCTTCGGGAGAGAGTCTTTTAACATTCGCTCCGTCTCTATCCATAATATAAATTTGGGGAGAGCCGCTTCTGTCCGATGTAAAAGCGATTTTACTTCCATCGGGAGAAAAACATGGAGCGGTGTCAATTCCATACGAAAATGTCAACCTTGTTAAATTTTTCCCGTCTACATCTATTGTCCAAATGTCAGGATTTCCTGATTTTGATGAGCAGAACGCTATTGTTTTTCCGTCAGGCGAAAATTTTGGGCTTGAATTCAATCCTTCTCCCTCGCCGTAAAGTTTTGTTCTCTTTCCGCTTCTGTCAAGAAAAAAGATTTCCTGTCTGTCTTTAAGGATTGAAGTGAAAACTATTTTGTCGCCTCTGGGGCTTACATCCGGAGTAACATTCAAAATTCCCATAGAGGTTAACCTGACAAGATTTTTTCCGTCGTAATCGGCAAGATAAATATCCTGAGTTTCTCCAAGTTGCGATGCGAAAAGAATTTGGCTTGTCGGAAAAACTCCGGCTCCGAAAAGGTAATCAAGGACTACACTTGAAAGATTGTGAGCAAGGAGTCTTGGCTGATTTGTCGCCGCCCTTATCCTTTTGCCTGTTACAAGCTCTTTTCTCTTTACATCGTAAAGTTTTCCTTCGAGGGTCAAAACCCTTTCTGACTTAAAAAGTTTTGTCAATAAAAGATATTCCGCCCCCATTCCCGTCCAAGCGTCGTAATCAATTTTTTCATCAATTGACATTCCGGAAAAAAGGGAATGGTCAACTATGGAAAAAAAGCCCGAAAAATCAAGGTCGTCATTGATTGTTAATTGAACTTCCTTTGCCTCCACAGATAAAGAAGACTCAAACTTTGTTTCAGGTATTGCGATTTTTGCTGCTGTAAAGCCGCTTTCTTTAATTATTCCCACAATTGTTTTGTCCTGAGAATCAGTTTGTTCGCTTTTCTTTTCCTGCGAAAGTGCCAAACAATTGGCGAGAAGAACCAAAACCAGCAAACAATTCAAGAGACACTTTTTCATAACACTCTCCCTTCAAGAAGTTCACTGACAAGTTCTTTTTTAGGAGAAGGAATTACAGCCCAATTGGTTAGCATTCCTTTCTCCCCGAGCAAATCTTTTCCCGTGTCAACAGCCGATTTTACAGCAGCGACGCTTCCTGTCAGAATTGCGAACGCTTTTCCGCCCAGAGCCATCGCTATCCTTATTTCAAGAAGTTTGACTTCGGCGGATTTGACGGCAGCGTCAGCCGCTTCAATCAAAGTGGCGA
>JAAZNT010000008.1 GCA_012798145.1 Thermoanaerobaculaceae bacterium
AAACTAAAACACTTTTGATAAAGTTTTTTCTCCCTGAAAGAAAGCGGTTTTTTCCAATTTTGAATATGGAGGGACTTCAAGACCTGCGCTATTGATACAAGGTCGCCCTGCTGAACCATTGCGCTGTGCGCTGTAAACCTGTCTTTCCAGGTTGGAAATTCTTCCGGAACCCCATTTTTAAGAAAATCAAGCGCCTTTTTGACTGTGGACGCCGACGAGGGTTTTCTTATTCTTATTTCAGAAAAACTTGTTTGAGGAATCATAACGGTTGAGACATTTTCTGAATCGCTGAAGGAAACAATGAAAAAGAGTTGATTGTTGCCGTTCATCTCCCTTACTTCAGTTTTAACAATTTCACCCACGCCGTATCCGGGGTAAACAATTTTTTCTCCGACAGAAAAATCTGCGCAACTCTTTTTACCCATAGTGTAATTATACCATTTTTTAAAAAAAATATCTTGACCTTGACTCAAATATGAAATATCCTTATGAACTATGAGGTTGAAATTTCTGCTTATTGTTGCTTTTTTGCTTTTATTTGCCACCCTTTCCAGAGCGGA
This sequence comes from Thermoanaerobaculaceae bacterium, assembly GCA_012798145.1. Lineage (GTDB taxonomy): Bacteria > Acidobacteriota > UBA4820 > UBA4820 > UBA4820 > UBA4820. Next base: position 561 of record JAAZNT010000008.1, read on the forward strand.
AGGATGGTTTTACCTTGAAGTCAAAGTGATGACAACGGGCGAAAACCAGCCACAGAGAGAAATTGGCACATTCGGAGCGGAACTGCCTGAAAACGGCAAAGGACACCTAAAAAGAAGCGTCGTCATAAAAAATCAGACAAGGAATAAAAGCAACGAAGTGGATTTTACCATAACCTTTCAGCCTCAAAAAACAGAATCTGGGGCTATTCATATCCTTTTTACATCAGAAGCAACCCCGAAAGTGGGCAAAAGCGAAAATAGATTTAGAGATTTGATGTTTGAAGGCAGAAGCAACCACATTGTTGAAATTTTCAACGATATTGAAACGGGAACGCACATCCTTATCTCTCTGTCTATCAAAGAAAAAGACATTGAAAAAGAAAATATTGAGAATATTAAGGTTGTTTTCAAATGCAAAGTTGAAAAAGTGAAAAACAAAGAGACGGAAGTAATTGACACCTACGACCTCCAGACGGTAGGAGAAAACCCTGTAAAAAGAACCCTCACCCAGAAAGTTCCCGTTTGGGTTGAAGGGGATTATGGAGAAGTCTCAACTGTCGGTTTCAAAGAGATTGACTCAACAAACAAACCTGTTTATCTCAAAGCGGGAGAAGGATTTTCATACACCCCCCCTGTAAACAAAAAAGAAAAAAAAGAGAAAAAGAACACCATAAAAAAGAGCGATTCAAGAATCCCCTCAAAATACCAGAAGAAAGAGGAAAATTCTGAGCAGCCCGCTGAACCAAAAGAGGGAAAAGTTGAAGAGGAACCAAAGCAACCCCCTCCGCAAAGCGGTTCGATCAACTGGGAAAAAGAGGAATTTTCCTATGAAATCTCTCTTGTTGAAGCAAAAAAAGGAAACATAAAATCACGGATAAAAATGGAAGGTGTTTTGTTTGACCCTGTTAAAAAACAACTCAAGCCGATTGAAACAAAAGAAGAGACAAAAACTTTTTCAAACGGTGAAATTGCAACCTTCACCTTTCAGAACAATGACGAAGAGGGCTTTATTCTTACTGTTCAGGCGCTTTTTTGATGAAGAAACTTTTTATTTTGTTTTTAGGGCTATTTCTTGTCAATCTCCACCCGTCAGAAAAAATAAAAATACTTGACTGCAAAGAGGCGATGGCGCTTTTAGACAAAACAGCAAATAATTTCAAATCTTTTCAAGGAAAATTTACCCACAGCCAGACTTCTTCAGACGGAAAAACGACAAACATTGAAAAGGGTGATGTTTTCCTAAAAAGGGGCGGCAAAATAAAATTTCTTTACGCAGAGCCGGAAGGAAAAATTGCAGTCTCAAACGGGAAAACCGCCTATCTTTACCTGAAAGAAGACAACTGTGTTTACAAAACCAACATAATTTTGAAAAGCAAAATGCCCCTTCTCGCAAAAATTGTTTTAGGACAGACAACCCCCTCTAAAGAATTTTTCTGCGCATTTTCCCAAAAAGAGGGCGAGATAACAACTATTGAACTTGGAACAAAAGAGAAAGAGATTTCATTAAGGCGGCTTGAAGTCGCAATTGACCAAAAAAGCGGTTTTTTCTCAAAAATAAGTTACATTGACGAATACGACCAAAAAATTGTCTTTGACTTTATAGATGGCAGAAGCAACATAGAAATCCCCGACACCATTTTTGAATTCACACCCCCTAAAAACGCAAAAATTTACGAATCCAAAGACGACTTCCAGCAAGAAATGAATTTTTGAAGAGATGGGGCGAATGTTTGTCTTCTCTATATAGTTTTTATATGGCACCTATTAACTTGCCATGATTTTTCATAAGCATTGGTTGTTGCTTGAATCAACAAACTGACAAGTGTTCTATGTCTTTTTTAGAAAACCTATTACTTCCTCAATACTATAAGCCGGAGTTCGACTGTGAATAACCGCATGACAGTTTGGACAAACGGGCCTAAGATCTTCAATAGGGTCAACTTTGTATTCTTCTCCTATACTGGAAAGTTCGCGCAAGTGATGAACATGAATTATATCTCTGCCCGCTTCGCCATAAATTTCCTCAAGTGTATGTTTACAAACGGCGCACCTCATCCCGTAATGATCAATACACTTGCTGCGTGCCTCTTGACTTCGCTTATATGCGTTCCCCGATACTTTTCGTACAGCTCCATCATATATTTCGGTATCATCCAAGACCTCTTCGTCCAGATGTTCAAAAGGTTGACTAAACTTTTGCGCCCCTGCCTCATCTATTTTCTTTTGGATTGCTATAAAAGTGCGCTCATCGGTTTGTTTCACACATAGCCCGCGGGTAAGGTCTATATCGTATCCTTCTTTTTTGAGATCTCCACATCGGATAAAGGGCGGGGAATTGTCAAGTGGAATAATAGTCCAATCAACATTGAAGCGTTCTTGAAAAGCATAAATTTTTTTGTTTTTTTTAATCTTCAGGGATCGCCCGCCCCGATAGAAATCTGATGTTAGGACGCCATAGCCAGCAAAACGATGTTTTTTAAATGTAGCCAAAATGAAATCACCTTTTCGCATTTGAGTTAGAGTCCTGATATTGCGAGTCTCATTGGTCCACCCTGACGGATAATGCTGAGCAGCAATACCCATTTCCACCATAGCCTTCCAAGATTCAGGAAACCAGTCATACATAATAATAAAAAACCAGTAATTCATTTTATCTTCTCCTGAGCGCTACAAAAACAAGTGGTCTCACTTTTTAAAAAAGGAATGGGGTTTTATAAGTTGAAAACAGTATGTGATTTTTTCAATCATCCGCCCGGCCTCTCCACCCTCTCCTTAAAGACGAG
>JAAZNT010000090.1 GCA_012798145.1 Thermoanaerobaculaceae bacterium
AAATACCTGCGTTACCTGAATAAAAAATCCCAATATCTTGCCCGTTACTTGCTGTTTCCAAAATTTTTTGATCAAAACCGCTGGGAAAAATCTCTTGCTCTGGAGTCAAAATAAAGGGTTTATTGAAAGAAAAAACTGGAAGAGAAAAGTAATGGGTTTCTGTGCACTGCGTTGAACATTCGCCTGCTGATGTCGTGTAATAAAATGTAACTCCAAAGTCAATAAATTCGTTACAGGGAGCATCTTGAGAAACCTCAATTATAAATGGGTCAAAATTAGTTGCTGTCGTTCCGGGATTTATGGGGCAACTATATCTCACACCAATAATTCCATCATAACAGTTTGGATTTATAACATTGACATAGGGACTGTACTCAAACACTATCCCATAAAGATTTGTGATTGAATAATTGGTCTGGTTTTTAATTTCAATATCAAGCCGAACTCTTTCTCCGGGAGAAAGAGCACCGTCAAGGTTGCCCTTTATCTCAAAATTGCCAAAATTGGGGTGGCAGTACAATATGTAATTGCCGTCATCAATGGTTGTTTCAGTTATAAGAAGATTTTGAGCACATAAGTTAAAACTGCCTAAAACCACAACCGTAAATGTAAGAAAAAGAACAAAACAATTTATTCTTTTCATCTCAAACCTCCATACAAAACACCTTACAATTATAATATAATACTTTTTAGCAATAATCTCTGTGATATTCATCACATTTTTGGTTTTTTAGGAGTTAGCAGATGGCGAAAAGGTGGGAAAAAGATTCTTTTGGCAGAGTAAGAATTGACGATGCAAAATATTATGGAATCAATACTTTTAGGGCGCTTGAAAATTTTCGGATAAGCGGAATTGCAGTTCCGATTGAAATAATTAAGGCAATAGCTCTTATCAAGCTTGCCTACTGCAAAAGTCATCTTAAAAAAAGAACGATTGAAAGCAAAAAAGCAAGCGCAATAATAAAAGCGGCAAAAGAGGTGTTGAGCGGGAAATTTGACCAAGAATTTTTGGCTGATGTTTTTCAAACTGGTTCTGGAACATCAACGAATATGAATGTCAATGAAGTCATTGCCAACAGAGCGGTTGAAATTCTTGGGGGAAAGAAGGGAGACAAGAATATCGTACATCCCAACGATGATGTCAATAAGGGACAGTCGTCCAACGATGTCTTTCCTTCATCCATTCAAATTGCGCTCTTAATTCAAATTAGAAAAAAACTGACGCCCGCTTTAAAGAAATTGAAAAAGGCACTTTCAAAAAAAAGCAATGAATTCAAGAATATTTCAAAGGCAGGGAGAACACATCTTATGGACGCACTGCCTATAACTTTGGGGGATGAATTTTCCGCTTATTCATCTCAAATAAAGCATTCAATTGATGCCATAGAAGTTTGTGAAAAAGAACTGCTTTTTCTTCCTCTCGGCGGAACAGCAGTTGGTAGCGGGTTTGGAACTTCCAGAGATGTTTCCAGACAAGCCATAAACTTTATAAACAAGGAAACGAAAATAAAATTTAAGCAAGCAGAAAATCTTTACGAAGGACTTGGCGCAAAAGAAAATCTTTTGCATTTTAGTTCTGCGCTTAAAAGGACAGCTGTTGCGCTTATGAAAATATGCGAGGATTTAAGATTGATGGCTTCGGGTCCAAAGTGCGGTTTATCTGAGGTTTCTCTTCCTGAACTTCAGGCGGGATCAAGCATAATGGCGGGGAAAGTCAACCCTGTTATTCTTGAGATGACACAAATGGTTTGTGCAGAAATTATCGGTTTTGATTCTGCAAACACTATTTGCGCTATGGGCGGTAGGTTAGAATTGAATGTGATGATGCCGCTTTTGTCTTTTAATCTTATTTTTGGAACTAAGGTTCTTTCAAATACGGCTGAAACTTTGGCAGAAAAATGTGTTCAAGGAATAGTTGCAAACCAAAAAAAATGCGAATATTACGCCGAATCTACTCCTTCAATTGTAACTTTTCTTCAGCCCTATGTAGGTTATGACAAGGCTTCTTTGCTCTACAAGGAAGCAGTTGAAAAAAACATCTCCATAAGGAATTTGATAATTGAAAAGAGACTTATGTCTGAAAGAGAAATTTCAGAAATATTTGATTTTTATAGGAAAAAGAAAAAATAAACCCAAATTTGTTAATAGAATAAATTTTTCTAACGACTTTCATTAGAGAAAATGGAAGATAACAAACTAAACAATCGGCAGGCAGTTTGCCTTCGGCAACCTGTAGTAAATGGCTTCGCCATTTCCAGCCTGCCAAAAGTTCATCAATCTCTTTTAAATCATCAAACGAGTGACTTATCTTCCATTTTCCCTAAGCAATCTCTAATCGCTTGTTAAAGTATTTTTAATGATAAATCTGGACAAAATCTATTTTTTTTCAACAAGTTTATATATGGTGTCCTTTTGCACTGAATCAAGGTGCTTACTTGCTTCAAAAAGAAGAAAAGAGAGCAAATTGTCAAGCGCGGATGACAAAATTTTTAATCTTTTATCCTGCGGGAAATCTGCAACATTTGCCATTAAAACAGTTCCCGGCAGGTGTCCTCTTGCGTCAAAAAGGGGACCTTCAAGAACTGGCTCATTGACCTGATTTTTAATGTCATCAAACAGATTCTGCCTCTCCTTCGGGGAAATCTTTTCTCCCAAAGCGTTCCACAATTCTCCGAAAATCCTGTTGTATTTCTCAATAAGTGCTTCTATTGCGTTGACATCTTCAATGTCTTCTTCTTGAGAAACTACGCTGCCGGGAATATATATGTATCTTGCGAGCAAAAGGGACATAAGGATTCTTAAAGTTTCAAACTCTTCAAGTGAGGAGACATGAACAATATCTCTGATGTTTCTTTTACCATCGACAAGATTCATAATCTCAATTTCACCTTCCTGAAATTTTACTTGATTGTCTCTGAATTCGGGAGGAACAGGCGTTGGAACCACAGTATCGTCGGGAATCAGTTCCTTGATTCTTGGCCATTCATCTAATCTCCTGATTCCCTCCATAATTATATTTGTGGTTGTTGTTGAAAGTTTAATTTTTTCTTCAGTTGCCTCTTCCTTCTCTTCAAAGTAGAATACGCCTTCAGAAAGAGAAAAAATCCCGTAAACTATCTCTAAGACCTGATTCTTTACTGCCCACCATAATTGTTTTGGAGTAAGTATTCCCATCTGGACAAGTATTTTGCCCTGTCTTTTTCCGGGTTCAACAAGCATCCCCGATTTCATATTTTGCTCCTGAGTTATCTTGCCGTGTCTGACAAGAAAACTGCCGAGAGATTCATCGGGATGGGTTGAATTGGCAAAAACAAGTTCCCCCTTTTCCCAGTATAGTTTTCTGGTGATATTTTGAGATTCCACAGTCAAAACGCCGCTTTTTTTTATCATTCCGATGAAGGTTAAAAGGTCGGGAACAGTGACAGATTTCAATTTTCCCTGAAACGCTATCTCTTTTGCCACTTTAATCCACCGTTAATGTTTTGCTTAAATTCCTTGGAAAATCTGGGTCAAAACCTTTCTCAATGCTTGCATAATAGGCAAGAAGTTGCAACGGAATTACTGAAACAAGCGGGAAAAAGAGGTTGTCGCAATCAGGTATAGGAATTATTTTCTTGGAATTAAGTTTCAATCTCTCATCTTCGCTTGAAATTACAATTGTGCTTCCTCCTCTACAGGAGACTTCATTTATTCCGCTTAATGCCACAGGAATATCTTCTTTGGAAACAACAAAAATAACAGGATATTTTTCTTTAACTGAGGAAAGCGGTCCGTGTTTGAACTCTGTTGAAAGCATCCCCTCGCAATGAGAGTAGGTCACCTCTTTTATTTTGAGCGCTCCTTCGAGAGCGATAGGATAAGTGAACCCATAACCAAGGCAGTAATATTCGTCGTAATTTTTTATAAGAGGAATTAAATCTTTTACAATTTTTTCTGATTCAAGGATTGCCTTCTCAATTGCTTTTGGGAAATCCTTCAGGCGATCCTTTTCAGCGTTGCTCATCTTAAGAGAAAGGTATAGGAAAATCAGTGCCTGGTTTGTAAAAGTTTTTGTGGCAGGAACTGAAATCTCATATCCGCAGGCAAGCGGGAGGTAGACATCGCTCAATTTCATAAGCGTTGAGCCAAGAACATTGACGATTCCCAAAACCTGCATCTTCTTTTCTTTTGCAAATTCAACAGCGCGCAGGACATCTTTTGTTTCGCCGCTTTGACTTACAAAAACCCCGACATCCCTTTCGTCAACTGTTGGAAGATACTGCGGAACGAACTGTGGGGCAAGAACAGGAATAACACTTCTTTTTGAATACTGGGCAAAAGATACTGCTCCAAAAAGGCAGGCGTGATAACTTGTTCCGCACCCGATGAAGTAAATGTTTCTTGCTTTCCTTAGTTTTTCAACAAATTTATCAACGAGCGGGCTTGCATTTAAAAGGTGGAGAAGATCTGATGAAACTTTTGGCTGTTCATATATCTCTTTAATCATAAAGTGGGGGAAGCCACCTTTTTTTGCACTCTCCATCTCTTCCTTTATCTCCTCACATTCCCTTTCAACGATTTCCCCGTCATCGATTCTTTTTATAGTCACCTTTTCTTGCTCTAAAATTGCCATCTCCCCATCTTCAATTCTTATTATCCTTCTTGTCAAGAAAAGTAGGGAGGGAAGGTCTGAAGAAACATAATTGCCTCCATTTCCGATGCCGACAACAAGCCCTGAGCCCTTTTTTACGGCGTAAATTTTTTTCTCACCTTTCCTCGCGACAAGGAATGCATAATCACCTTCAAGAAGCGTGGTGGCTTTTCTCACCGCTTCTTCAGTTGCAAATCCTTTTTTTATGAAATATTCCACAGAGTGAACGCAGGACTCTCCATCATTTGTTGATCTTACAACCATTCCCTCTTTTATAAACATTTCTCTCAACTGGATGTTGTTGACTACATTTCCGTTGTGAGCGCCTACAAGGTTTTTTTCTGAATCAAAGTGCGGTTGAGCGTTTGCTTGGGAAGGGGCTCCGAATGTTGCCCATCGTAACTGCGCTATGCCTAAAAAACCTTTCATCTCAGAAAAGGAAAGTTTTTTAGCCACCTCTTCAACCTTCCCAACATCTTTTCGTAAATCAATTTCCCATTTTTCATTTATTGTGGCGCACCCGACTGAGTCATAACCTCTGTATGAAAGTCTTTTGCAC
>JAAZNT010000091.1 GCA_012798145.1 Thermoanaerobaculaceae bacterium
CGTTTTCACCTTTTTCTTACATATCTTAATCATTTCCTAAACAAAAATCATTCTCCGCCAAACTCTTATTTTACAATATTTTTCCCCATATTTTTCCTAATGGCAGTCATTAGAAAATTTGAGCCTAATGACAAATTTGGGGTTAATATGATTTTGGCATCCATTTTGCTAAGAATTAATTTGATGTTTTTTCCGATTTAAGGAGGCGTCAGTGAAAATTCTTATTGTTGACGATGAAGAGAACATTCTTAAAATGTTGAAAAAAGCTTTGACCAATAAAGCGAATCACATTGTCATAACGAAAACGATTGAAGAGGCTGAATTCTTCATAGCAAGCGGTCATTTTGATGTTGTTATTTCTGACATAAAGTTGACGGGAATTCTTGGTCGCGAAGGATTATAGTTATTGGCATATATTAAGGAAAAGAGTCCTGATTCTAAGGTAATAATAATGACAGGCTATTGTTCTCCTGATATTCAAGATGAAGCTTATGAAAAAGGAGCCTACTGCTATTTTGAGAAACCTGTAGATTTGAGAGTGCTTATTGAAAAGATAGATTCTATAAGGAAGGTAGAGAAAAAGAAGGTCGAAGATGAAGAATAAAGCGCTTGCACCAACAATCTTGATTGTGGAGGATGAAGCAATTGTTCTTGCAACGCTGAAGAGATTTTTAGAAAAGCAAGGATATATAGCGGAAACCGCAAACTCTTATAATACAGCGATAGAATTGCTGAAAGTGATGGATTTCGAGACAGTGATTGCAGATGTCAATTTAGGAGGGGAAAATGCTTACGAAGGAATTGAGTTGATTAGAGAAATCAAAAGAAAGCGGCTTACGACGGCTGTGATTTGTCTGACGGCCTATGGAGGAATGGAAAGAATGGAGAAAGCATTTGCGGCTGGGGCTGACGCTTATTATGAGAAACCCATTAGAATGGAAATTCTTCTAAATGCTATAAAGCTCGGCTATAGGAAAGAAGAAAAATGAACAATGAATCGATGTCGGGTTGGAATGTCCAAGAAATGTTGAAGCGAGGGTTTTTCACAATTGTCTTTCAACCTGTTATAGAATTGAAAACAAATCGCATTCATGGCTATGAGGCTCTTTTTAGAGGACCACGGGAGATCCCTATGGTAGAGCCTGCTGCAGTTTTCCATAACAGAGATCTTTTGCCAAATAATGTTCTTTTAGATACAGACATCAAATGCATTGAAAAAGCCCTTCAACTGGGAAGGCATCTTCCAGAAAACTCTTTACTCTTCATAAATGTGCATCACTTGACATTGAAGCATCTTTCCGAGAATGAAATTTTTTTGAGGGGTTTATTGGACAATTTAAGAATCAACCCTTCAAAAATAGTTTTTGAGATTTCTGAAAACACAATGCTTACAGAAATGATAGATGTTAGAAGCAATGTTGCTTTTTTGAGAAAAATGGGGGCGAATTTTGCTCTTGATGATATAGGACTAAGCTCGGCGTGGCTTCAAAATCTTCTTTTGTTTGAGCCACAATTTGCCAAAGTTGACAGGACAATTTTTTCAGAGGTGGAGAAGTCCAAGAAAAAGAAAAATCTTCTTAATGGCTTGGTAGTGTTATCTCAAACAATAGGCTTATCTTTGATTGTTGAAGGAGTAGAAACAGAAGAGGAGTTTAGTATGATAAAAGAAATAGGCGTTCAATTTGCTCAAGGCTATTTCTTAGGTATACCCAGAGAACTTGAATACTGGATAAGCGGAGCACACAAAGAGGAAAGAAGTTTTCCAGCTCTGCTGGAATGTGGAGAGGAGGATTGTTGAAATGGCTTTAAACAAGATTCTTATCGTAGAAGATTCAGAATTGTTGCATAAAATGTATGATCTTATTCTTCTCAGATACAAGAAGATTGGCGTAAGTGTTGTCCATGCCTATAACGGCAGGGAAGGACTGGAAATGATTGCTCACAACCCCGACATTGATTTAATTCTTCTTGATATAAATATGCCGGTTATGAGCGGACTTGAATTTCTTAAATATGCCAAAAAAGAAGACTTGCTTCGCGAAATTCCTGTTGTCATTATTAGCACAGAGGGAAAATCCGAAGACACAATAAGAGGGCTTGAACAGGGAGCGAAAGCCTATATAACAAAACCGTTTCAGGCGACAGATTTATACAGAATAATTGAGAAAGTGACTTTTGAAAAAACTCCCCCGCCATTGGGAGATTTGGGTGGATCCTCTATGCGGGGTTTGTCGTCTAAAAGGTGAGGGAGAGGCAAATGGAAATACCCAAAGAATTATTAGAAGAATTTTTCTTGGATGCTAATGAAAGGTTGACCCGCATTGAAATGATGCTGATAAGTCTCGGAGAAGAGATGTCTTCTCCTGATGCAGAATTCTTGGAAACCATTAGAAGAGAATGGCACACTCTCAAAGGCAACGCTGGAATGATGGGGTTGGGTGAACTGCAGAAAATTGCTCATAGAGAAGAAGATGCAGTGGAAGATTTATGTCAGAAAGAATCAGCAAATAATCATTTGGAATACGTTGACGATTTTAGAATAGTAATTGAAAAACTGAACAAGAAAGATGACGATGCGGATAACAAGGATTCTGAAAAAGTTATATCTAATGAAACTAAAAAAGAGACGGGTCATATCAGTTCAGTCAGGGTGCCTTTCGCAATGCTTGACGAATTGGTTGATTTGCTGGCTGAAATGGTGATTTTTAAGAACCGTCTTGCTGAAACGATAAACAAAGGAAGATTGGGAAATTATCTGTCGGAGTGGGATGAGGTGAGCTCTTCTTATGAATCGCTGAGCAAAACCCTCGATTTTATTCATCAGAAAGTTATGCAATTAAGAATGGTTCCCTTAAATACCCTTTTCAATCAATTGAGAAGAATTGTTTATGACGAGAGCAAAAAAGAAGGAAAAAAAGTGACTGTTGAAACAAAAGGCGGAGATGCTCCTATGGACAAAGCTCTTCTTGATATAGCTTCTGAAGCATTGGGGCATCTTGTTAGAAATGCAGTAGTTCATGGAATTGAATCTCCGGAAGAGAGGCAAAAAAAAGGAAAAACCGCGGCTGGAACAGTAAAAATTATTTCCTCAGTTCATTCTTCTGAGGTATCGATTATTGTTGCTGACGACGGTGAAGGAATTGATGCGGATAAATTGATTGAAATCGCCGTCAAAAAGAATTTGGAATATGATTCACTGGAAGATCCTTTTTCACTTCTCTTCAAACCGGGATTTAGTACGAAAGAATGCGTTGACATGAGCGCAGGGAGGGGTTTTGGGCTTTCCGCAGCTCAGGAATCGGTGAAAAAGATTGGTGGAAGAATAGAAGTCCTAAGCGAAAAAGGTAAAGGGACTGCATTTGTTGTTCATTTGCCTCTCTCCGTTTCTATCAGTAGCGCTCTTCTTTTGGTAGCGGATGGAGAGCAGTATGCGCTTCCCCTTTCTTCAATAATTGAGAGTATTAACTTCTCGGAAGGGGATGGACATGAGATCAATCATTCAGGGGTTTTGAGCTGGAGAGGAGAAATAATACCGCTTCTTGATTTGGGAGTTATTTTTGACACACGATTAAGCAACAGAACAAAAGGTTATGTTGTCCTTTTTGAATGCGAAGGAAAAATAAGGGGAATCATTTGTGATGATGTTATTGGGATTAGAGAGATAGTTGTAAAGGGGCTTGACGAAACAGCAGGGACTCCCGTTGGAATTTCAGGGGCTACCATTATGGGAAATGGACAAATAGTTCTTATTTTGGATCCTCGCCAGATGATGAAAATGAAGCCCAATCCAAGAATCTCTGAAAAGCAAACTGCCAATTATTGAAAAAGAAAGGAGGTTTAGAGATGGAGGAAAAAAAGAGCAACGACAAGAAGCCGAAAGAAAAATTAAAGATTAATTTGCCGAAATCTGGATTGGCGGAAGATATCTTTAGCGAAAACAAAAAGGGAGATGAGGGTGTTTCAACCTCTCCCGAAAGGCTATTTGCCTTTGCCGACAGCCTGCAAACCCAAAAGAATGCAGAAGAGGTTGGAGATGAAAAAGAGGCAAAACTGGAAACATGGGTAACATTCTTGCTCGAATCTGAGTGTTACGGATTGCCTGTGTCTCATGTTCAAGAGATTCTAAGAGTTTCTGGAATTACCCGTGTTCCACACGCGCCTCATCCAGTAAGAGGCGTGACAAATCTGAGAGGGAAAGTTTTACCAGTTGTGGACCTGAGTGTGCGGCTCGGGCTCAAAGAAAAAGAAATTACAAATCAAAGTAGAATCTTGGTTGTGTCCTCAAAAGGAAGAATATTAGGATTGCTTGTTGATTCTGTTCAACAGGTTGTGAGGATTGATTTGGACAAGATTCAGCCTCCCCCGCCCGATGTGATGACTGATCAGTCAGACTACATTCAAGGGGTGTACCATTTTGACAAGAACATCGTGATTTTGCTTAATGTTGATAAGACATTAATAATTAAGGATGCCTTGGAACAGTTAAGAAAGGAGAATGAAAATGAAGAGTCTTAATGATCTGAAGGTCAAAACAAAACTTATTGGCGGCAATGTGGTGCTGATAGCTATTATGGCTGTAATCGGAATAATGGGAATTAGAGCAGCCAAGACTATGAGTGAAATGTTTGACAAAATGTACAATGAGCAGCTTCTATCTATTAGTTATCTGTCCCGCTCAGTGGAAGCAGTGCAGCATATAAGATTGCTGAGGGTC
>JAAZNT010000092.1 GCA_012798145.1 Thermoanaerobaculaceae bacterium
ATAATTCGTTGCAAGATTTATTTATTATGTTAAAGTTGACAGCCCCTCCGCATGTTTCAAAGGATGGCGATATCACAAACTCAAAAACGGCGCTTCCAACTGATCCTGACGGAAGCGTTCCAAATGATTTCGTGGGAATGCAAACTTCAATTCCGTTGCCGTTCAAAGTGGCATAACAATCCGTTCCCGTTTGATTTCCAACATTTTTAATCATAACTTCAACAGACCACTTTTCTCCTCTGTCAAAATTTTCATCCCCGTCGCCTTCTATCTCAACAAAATTTCCCCTTCCGTTGTAAACTAAATAGGGACCTGTGGGAGCAATAACTTCAACGGCGCCAAAATATGGCATTTTATTGAAAGCGGTTACGGTCAAGGTTAAAGCCATCGGAGTTGCCGGAACGGGATTTAAGGTGATTGTCGCATTGCCGCTTGAATTTGTGTATGCCTGCCCGTAAAGGATGTGGCTTGTTTCATCGTAAAGAGCGCAAAGAGCGTTTGGAACTCCAGATACTGTTACATCGTAAGTGGATTGATTCACTGGAAGCATTCCTGAATGCGTTACACTCATTGATGTCGGGGTGTTGGTAAAAATCATAGTTGAAGCGTCTCCAAATATGTGCCACTGCTGATATAACTGCCCCGCTTCAGTAGCATCCCATAAATCCATTCCCGCCATACAGCCGTTGACACATATTGCCCCTACAGTGTGATAGGTTTCCCCTACTATCATATCCACACTTGCAGACTGCGCATCGCAGGGAGGCACCCAACTCTGGTTCGTCGAGGAAGCATAAATCGCTATTGCTCCTTTTGGCGCTTCTGGCGTTCCCACCTGAAGCCATTTCTCGCCGAAACAGTCGCTGCTATAAGCAAAGTTCCCGTTCACGCAAGCAACATCAAGAATGAACGGAAACATATTTGTATTTGTCAGATTTGAAATATTTGTGGTTGAAAAACCCGTTGTCACCCAATATGTTTCTGCTCCGTGTCCTATATAAACACCCAACCCCCTTCCAGCATTAACAGCATTTGAAACTTGCGTGGCTGTGGCAGAAGAGTGATATATTTCATCAAATGTTGTGTAATTATATGAAGGTGTTTTAAGCTTTGCTTTAAGCACATCAACTCTTTCATAATCAGCATAAGGAGGAGTTCCACCTGTGTCATCGCCCCCAATTCCAAATGCCTGATGGTACCATGTCGCTGATGAACTTGGATATTTCTCGTAATTTATTACCCTGTTGACCATCACCGATACTTGTGTTGTATTCTGCGCCGGAAATCTTGAAACAAACGCCTCTGGATAATTGTCACTGCCAGACAAAAGAGCGTACCTTGGGTCGGAAGCCCCGCTTGTAACATTTCCAACCGTCCCCGTTAAGTAAGGCATCTGTGCAGAATCACCCACAAGAAGTATATATGTTACGCCCTTTGTGTTGTAGTAATTTTGAATGTAACTTTGAACCTGCGCCGCTGTTGAACCTATCGTCGAAAGCTTTACTATCTCGGTCGGTATCCCTTTTTGAAGTTTCCAATACACAAACGGCAGCATATTGTCATAAAAAGCATCATAAGTTATCACCAGTAGCTTTCCAACCTCGCTTATTGCAGTGTATCTTTTGGAAAATGTTTCATAATTTATGAATTCATTCCTATAGATATTTTCAAAATCCTTTGATTCGGGAACTCTCATCTGTGAAGTCAAAACATTTTTCCCGCCTGTCCCTTCTGTCCTTACAACAACAAGTATGTTCGGATTTATTTTCATCTCTTTTGTTTGAGGATTGTATTGGAACGGAACAACCTGAACATTTGTCCCCCTCACATTCCTTAATATAAACGGCTCTTTGGCTACTGCTGTAGTTTCCGGATAGTATGCGTTCTTCTCATACACTTCAGAAAAAGTGTAAGGAACGCTTTCGGGGTCTATGTTTCTTGAAAAATGCCCTTTGGATGGAAGATACTTTTCAACTTGAATTGAAAATGTATCATACTCTTCCGTTTTGACATAAACCTCACCTTCAGGTTTTAAGGCAACATTTGCAACAAGAAAAGGAAGCGAAGGACAACCTTTTTCCATCAGGTTTGAACCCTCGTAAAATTTCAATATTGTATATTCCTCTTCATCGATTTTTACTTGCTCGATGAAAAAACCCGGTATTGAAACCAGAAAAGTCGTTTCATCAACACTGTCAGAAATTAATTCCACTCTCGGCTTTTCCGGCTTCTCGCTCGTTATCGGCACCCATTCCGCGCAAAAAACATAAAGGGATAATAACAATGCCAGAATAATAAAAAAGATTTTTTTCATTTTTGACTCCAGAAAACATGAAACCTTTTTTCCATTAAATTAGCCATCGCCTCAAAAAAATAAAACTTCCTAAAGTTTATTCTATGTTTAATTTCAGGGTCTTGTCAAATTAAGAAAAGTTTCTTATTTTTTAGATTCAGGCACAGGAGAGGGAGGAAGAAAACCAATCAGGTTGTCTTTTGCAAGTTTTTTAAAAATCATAAGCGCCTGCAGTTCTTGAATTGGGGAAATTCTAATTATTGACTGAACAGAATTTAACCCGTTTATTCTGCTCAAAATGTAATTCTCTTGGGGGGTAAAATTGAATTCGTCAAGAGGAGTGATGGTTCTTTTTAAATAAGGAACATGCTCTATTGTGAAATCACTGCTTATAAGGGTTTCTTTTATCTCGTCATAAGCCTTCTTAATCATCATCTTTGAAAAAGCGTGATTGGGCTCTAATGCAAGAATGTATTTGAATATTTGTATTGATTTTTCGAATTCTCCGCTGTTGTATTCTTTAAGCGCCTGATTTGACAAAAGTCTCACTTCTTCTTCTTTTGCCTTTTTCTCTTCTTTTTCTTCGGCTTCCTCTCCCATCTGAACTTCAATCAGACCAAAGGTGTAGAGGTCAAAAATAGTCTTGTAAACCGCGAAATCGTTGGAGTGAAAAGCAAGGCAAACATCCGCTATCCTTCTTGGCGATTCAAGAAGTTGGACAACTCTGTTATAAACTGGATCTTCCAGAACCTCCCTCGTGAGGTTTTCCGCGCTGACTTTTACTATTACGCTTGAATTGGGAAAAACTTTTCTGATTCTTCCCCATTCATCTGATCTCCTTGTCCCTTCCATCAGAATTGATGTTACTTCCATCTCTATTGGGACAGCGTTTCCCTCTCCTGTCGCGTCGTTAAAAAATTTGAATTCCCCTTTATCACCCCATAGGAAAAGGTCATATATCGTTTCCTCCGCCTTTATTCTCAAA
>JAAZNT010000093.1 GCA_012798145.1 Thermoanaerobaculaceae bacterium
AAATTTGCGTCAGTTGCATCAATAAGAAGAGAAGTTATCTCATCGCACCCCTCAATTTCAGGTATGTAAAGTCTTAGAGAAACTATCTGTTTTTCACCTTCCAAAGCGCATTTTGCCACAAGAGCGCCTTCGCAGCCGTATTTTTTACACAGTTCAGAAACATTTTTTATTTTTTCCTGTTCTGATACGCCTTTTGTGTAAAAAAGGTCGGGAAGAAGGGGATTTGCTTCTTCTGAAAAGGTTATATTGAATGCCTCAATGGAAGAAAGTCCTTTTTTGAGTGAATCTGAAAGCAAAGCGACCGTTTCTCTCGGAATTTCCTGATCATAGGCGGTTCCAATCCATAAAAGAGTGGGCCTTAATCTTGCTTCAAGCGTATATTCTGCAATTCCCTTAAATTCAATTTTTTTCCTGAACTCGCCTTGGTTTTCCTTAAAAATCTTAAAGTAGTGTTCTCCCGAGCAAAAATTTTCCAATTTCAACGGCGTTCTTCCAACTTTGTTGCCGTCTATTTCTACTGAGGCATTTGAAGGGTAAGAGGCAATTTTTAAAGCCAAAGTTTCTTTCGCAAGTTCAATCGGTTTGATATATCCCGGCCTGTTGTTTTCAAGGTCAAGAGAAATTGGAAGAGAAAAAATCCTTGAGGAATGACAGGGAGAGGTTATTTCAATCTTATGTGTTCCCGGCGGGAGATAAAGCGATTCCACAACAAAAAAGTCAGAAGGATTGAAGCCGCCTGTTGTAAGATATTGCACCCATTCTGCTTTTGCGGATGCCTTTGAATCTGCGCTACCTGAAAATTTGCCATTTATAAAAAGTTTGGCACCTTGCGGCTTTATGAAAAAATAAACTTTTCTTGAATTTGGCTTGAGTTTTACATTTTGGCTTACTGTTGTTCCGCTTGAGATATTTATTTCTTTGGAAAATGGTTCATATCCCATCATTTCAACTTTTAGAATATGTATTCCCTCAAGAAGATAGATAGTGTATTTGGAAGTGAAATCTTTTCCATCTATGGTTACAGCGCATTCTTGAGGTGAAACATCGAGATTTAAAACTCCGCAAAGACTTTCTCTTATGGAATTGAAAAACCTTGCTATTTTGGTTGAACTTGTTGATTCAAGAATATAATTGGAGTCAAGTTTGATAAGTGCGATAAAATCTTCTTTTGAGAGAGATTCTTTTCCAAGATTGAAGTATGAAATTGCCCTTAGTTCAAGGGCTTTCTTAAAAAAGTGCTCATCCCTTTCTTGAAGTCTTCCCTCTTTTTCCTGATTTTGAAAATTTGAAATAAGCGGAGTCAAAATATCAACAACTTTTTCGAACTTATAATTTCTGAAAAGATCAGACGCTTTTTCAATTTGGTCTCCAGAAACCCCTATTTCCTCGACAATGATCTGGCAAAGAAACGGAAAAGAGAGAACTGTCAAAATTAAGAAAAAGATTTTCTTCATAACTCCAATTTCCTAAAAACTGTTTTTCTCTTATCAATGGAGAAAATATATTTTCCTCCATCCCAAAAGAACCAGTCTGTTTTAATTTTCTCTTTCTGGCTCTTTCCCAAAAACTCCTGATTAAAGTTCAAGAAGAAAAGTTCTCCGCTTTTGTCAAGAAAAATAGGATTGCCGGCGTAATCAACAAAGAAGTCCTTTATTCCTCTTATGCCAGTAGTTGCAGGTTTTCCATCCATAACAAGAAGAGGGGCAAAAGAAGCGCTGTAAATCGAAACCTCTTCATTTGAAGAAAGTATAAAAACCCTGAAAAGACTATCTGTTCTGACTTTTAGACATTGTTTAATCAGAAGATGTCGTTGCTCAATTATCCCGCCTTCTTTGTTTATTTTGAAAAGTTCATTGTTTTCTCCAAGAACATAAAAATTCCCTTCAGGCGCTTTAGCGAAACTCAAAGCAGATCTTATTTGAAGGGGAAATGTAATTTTTTTCTCATTTAGTATCAAACCGTCTTTTGTGAGGATAATTGCTTCACAATCTTCATCCAAAAGAAGCTCTCTTCCTCCTGTCAAAACAGTTGTTTCAACTATTTTCCCTGAGTTATCAATTTTGTAAAGAGAATTTTCAGTCAAAACAAAAAAATTGTCTTTGCTTGCGATGATAGAAGAAACTTTTTTTAAAATTTCTTTTGAGAGAGAAAAACTCAAAATTTCCAAGAACTTGGGACTTTCTTTTTCAACGCCCTGTCTTTGAATAAGAGATTCAATGTAGAACTTCTCTTTTTCGGTTGGTTCTTTTTGTTCTTGAAGAAAAGAGATGGCTGAAAGGGGCTTGTTAAGCCCGACAAGAGTAAGAAAATAGAGTTCCCGCCAATCAGGATTTTCTTTAAGGAAATTGGTCAAAAGAAGATTTTTATAGGCAGAATTGAGATTTCCTTCTAAAAAATCTGATTTTGCCTTCTCAAAAACAATGTTAGGGGGATGTGTTTGCTCTGGAGACGGTGGGAAAGTTGAAAAAGCTAAACAGAAGATCACAAAAAGGTTTAAAAAACTAAAAATCAGAAACTTTTCTTTTTTCAAAATCGACAACTTTTTTCTGCTCACCTTCTTTTATCTTCCACTCAAAAGAAACCTTCTTCCCCTTAGATGATACTACATTTATTTTATGTTTTCCAACTGCAAGAGACTTGTCTCCGGTTATGGGAAGTTCGCCAAAAAGTTTACCATCCACATAAACAGAACCGTCCTCTTCCGGTCTTCCAAAAATGAAAATTTTCCCCGCCTTAAAATCTTCAGCAAAAATTTCTGTCGTTTCTTTGGGGTTTATCCTTACAGTTGTTTCTCTTTCGCCAAGCAATTTTTCATCAACGATTCTTAATGTGTGTTCTCCTTCTAAGAGTGTTATTACATCTCCATTATTCCCAAGAAATTTACCGTTAAGATAAAATTTCATCGAATTGGACGCTGAAGACAATTTTAACTTTCCTTCGAGAGATTTTGGAGACAAAGAGAGGAAAATAGATTCAGTTTCGTTTGGAGAAATTTCTCTTGACACCGTTGAATACCCTTCAAGTTGAAGTCCGATTGTGAATTTATCACAATCTGCTCTCGGTATCAGAGCAGGGGTTCGGAAATCGGTTTCCTCTCCATTTATTAAAATCTTTGCTCCTTGCGGGTCAGAATCGATCTTGAATTGAAAAGGATTTGGTGAAAGTTTTAGAAATAACGGCGACTCTGTCTTGCTTGACACCTTCACTTCCGCGCTTAAGCACCCTTTCTTTGCCACGATCTTATGTTTGCCTTTGTCGTTCGGGGAAATAATAGGGATTTGAACTTTTTTCCCATCAAAATATAGGACTGCTCCGGGAGGATCCGTTTTGACTTCAATTGGAGTGGGAAGTATCTCTTCATTTGCTGGTTTCTTAAATGAAAAGGGATTGCTGTCAACGGAAAGGAAATATTGAAGTCCAAAAATCAATAAGAGAGTAAAAATTCCGCCAGAAGCGCCAGCAATAGAAACAATTTTCCAATCCACAGAATATTTTGTTTTTTCAATTTTTGGCGGTGGTTGGGGCAGTTGCGGTTTTTTCTCTTTGTTTTTGCTTAGGCGAAAATCTTTGTAATTTTTTAAAGCAAGAGCAAACTCTTCTGCCGTTTGAAACCTGTCATTTGGGTCTTTTTCAAGCGCTTTCATTACAATTTTAGAAATTTGCTCCGGGATTGAGGAATCAAATTTCAAGACAGGCTCTGGATTATCAAAAAGAATCTTTTTAAGAATTTGAGAAATCGTTTCTCCTTCAAAAGGTCTATTTCTTGTCAGCAATTCGTAAAGTATCACCCCAAGAGAGAAAATGTCGCTTCTTCCATCAAGCGGCTTTCCATCTATCTGCTC
>JAAZNT010000094.1 GCA_012798145.1 Thermoanaerobaculaceae bacterium
AACACTTACACAAACGCAGAATACCTCGTCATCATCGGCGACGACAGAATAGTTCCGTTTTTCAGAATAACGGACGGGACACCCGGAACATATTCAGAAGATGATTACAGCGCAGAACTCAACTGTTCAACAACAATTGGCAGTGCTCTATGTCAAAACTACTACCTGACAGACAATAACTACGGGGATTTAGGACATTATGAAAATGGTGAATTGAAAGAATACGAGACAACCCCAACAACTTTGGGATATCTTGCTCTTCCCGACCTTGCAATTGGGCGACTTGTTGAAACTCCAGAAGAGATAGCAACAACGATAGACGCATTCATAACCCTTGACGGACAGATAACGCTTGATTCTCTTGTAACAGCGGATATTTTCACAAGCGGCTACACATTTCTCAACGATTCTGCAACAAGTATTGATTTAAAGTATGACGCTTCTTATGTTGTTGATCATCTTTTGAGCGATAGCTGGACTGGAGACCAATTGAAAAACGCAATTTTCAGCGACCCTCACAGAATAAATTCAATAAATGGGCATTCAAACCACTACACTTTATTCACTCCCGACAGAGGTGTTTCATCAACAGAAATGAATTCTTCTTATCCGGGATTGGCTTTAAATGGAACTGTCTTTTACAATGTTGGATGCCACGGCGGATTAAATGTTCCGTCTGATTTTGCGAATAATTTTGATTTGCCGCAAATGATGATGCAAAAAGGTGTACTATCTTACATCGGCAACACTGGCTTTGGATGGGGACTTAAGGAAGGCTCTGGATACAGCGAAACTCTGATGGAATTGGTCACAGATAAAATTCTCTACTATGACCAAGCATCGCTTGGCAAAGCAATTATTGAGGCAAAAAGGGAATATTTTATTCAAGACAAAAGATATGATGTTTTTGACGAAAAGGTTCTCTTTGAAAGCACTCTTTATGGGCTTCCTATGTTCAAGATTGTAATGAGGCAGAATGGGGCAAAAGAAGCCCCGAAAGATTTTATTGGACCAACGGGACCAGATGAAGATGAAGCGAATGGAATTAAACTTAAAAAGAAACTTACTAATTCAACGACCGCATATCTGCTTCCTCCCGGGGTTACAGAACTTTCTTTACAATTTGAATTTGGACCTGGAACATACCAACTGATAAACACCCCCGACGGAAAATATTACAAATTGAATGGAAAATCCAACGGCGAAGCAGGAGATTCTCTGCAACCGCTATTTATCTATGAAAGCCGCCTTTCTGGAGTTGCTTCAAAAGGGGTATTATTTACGGGAGGAAACTTCACAAACTATCCGGAATTTAATCCTGCAATAGCAACGCCGCAAAGCAGCAGTCCAATAATTCCTCCCGAGCCCATTGCTCCAGTGGGAATGACTTTTATTCCAACCGTAAATGTTATTCACCCTAATCAGCCGACCTCATTGATTTCAACCGACCTTACCAAAATGACCGTCTATACGGGCTATTATGACGATGCAAAAGAGACTGAAACTATCTTCAACACAATGAACTTCTCAATTTATTACAGCAATTCTACCGATAAAACTCCCCCAACAATTATAGATCCCGGACAAGGAAACAACCTTCACACACTTAACGGGACTTTATGTCAATTTTCAGTCGAAGCAAATGACGCATCTGGAATTTACCGGGTAATAATCACTTACACAGAAGGAATTTCAAGTTGGCAGTCTCTTGATTTGAGTTACAACCCTTCAAACTTGAAATGGGAAGGGAATTTGAATTTAAAAAGAAACATAAACTATTTCGTTCAAGCAATTGATAATGCGGGAAATGTAAAAGTTCTAAAAACTGGAACAGAATCGGGAAATATAAACCCCGAAACAGGACTTCCTTATATCACAGGGGCAAGAATCTTTACAGTTCAGCTCCTTGACAATGACAACGACGGAATGGAG
>JAAZNT010000095.1 GCA_012798145.1 Thermoanaerobaculaceae bacterium
AGAGAAAAAAAGCGGTTCTTGACATTCTTCAGAAACTTCCACCCCAGCAAAGGAGGGTTGTTATTTTAAGAAACTGGGAGGATATGACTTTTAAGGAGATTGCGGAAGCGCTGTCGCTTTCCGAGGGCGCTGTCAAGGCGCATTACTTTTTCGCATTGAAAAAACTAAAGGAAGAGATGATAAAAGATAAATTATTTAAAGAGGTTGCAAATGGATAGAGAGAACAATCTGGTTAAAGCGGTTTTTCAGGAAGAGGATTTTAATGAATTTTCTGAAATTGAAAAACTTATTAAAGAGGCAAAACCGACTTTTGAGGACAATTTTGAAAAAGAAGTGGCAAGAATTGCCGTTGCAAAAAGAAGGGGAGGAAGATTTTTAATTAAGTCTGTGCTTGCCGCATCTCTCTTGATTGGCGTCATATCTCTTGCGTTTCTTTTTTTCAAGCCCGTTCCTACGGACAAAACTCTTTCAGTTTCAAGCGAAAGATTGAACGAAGTTTTAAAATCCGTCGGAGGCAGAGAAGAGTTGAGAATTGACGATATTCTCTCTCTTGTTGAATCAAATCAGGACAACACTTCAGAAAAATTTAACAATTATGTAGAATATTATTTTGGAGAAAGCGATGAAGAGAATTTTTCTTAGTTTAATTGTGTTTTTAATCCCTGTCATTTTTCTCTCTCAGGGGATTTCAAAGCCCCCTATGATTCAGCCCCCTCCCGCTGGTGAAGAGGAAGGAGCTCCCCCTCTGCCTCCTGAAGAAAGGGAGAAGGCAAGGATTTTCCTTGCTTACAAGATGAAGGAAAGACTGAAATTGACAGAAGAGCAAACGGTCAAGGTTCTTGAAATTCTGAAAGAGGGAGACGAATTCAGAATCAAGCATAGAGAAAAAATGGCTGAATTAAGGAGAAAATGTTACGACCTGCTGAAAAATGAGAAGGCAACAGATGCTGAATTTAAAAAAATGGTTGAAGAGATGAAGAAAATGAGAATGGAAGGAGAAGCCAAGATGGACGATACTGAAAACAAACTTCTTTCTATTCTAACCCCAAAGCAGCAGTTGGAATGGATTCTCTTCAAAAAGGAACTTCAGAGAGGTGAGCGGCATAATCCGCCTCATCAGGGAAGAAGGGCCTCAGAGTAAGGGTAAAAATTGCTTTCAAAGATTCTCTCTTTTTTCGGTTCGGAAAAATCAAAAAACAAGATCACCGGAAGAAGCGGAGAGGAACTTGCATTAAAATATCTTGAAAAAAAGGGATTCAAAATCCTTGAAAAGAACTTCAGAGTGAGGGGCGGAGAAGCCGATCTGGTTGTAAAAAAAGGAGAGAATATTGTCGTCGTTGAAGTTAAAACAAGAACCACAGAAAAATTTGGTCCTCCTCAATCGGCAGTGAATAAGAGAAAATTTCGCCGTCTTCTTCTTGCCGGAACTCTATTCTGCAGAAAAAAGGGATATTCAACCTCCGTGTTGAGAATTGATGTGATATCAATCCAGTTCAAGAATGGCGAGCCACTAATTCGCCATTTTGAAAACATAAATTTATCCCAAATTTGTCAATAGAATAAATTTTCCTAAGGACTTTCATTAAATAAAATGGAAGATAATAAACCTGACAATCGGCAGGCAGTTTGCCTTCGGCAACCTGCAGTAAATGGCTTCGCCATTTTCAGCCTGCCCAAATCTCATCAATCTCTTTTAAACCATCAAACGAGTGACTTATCTTCCATTTTCCATAACCAATCTCTAATCGCTTGTTAAAGTTTTCTTAATGACAAATTTGTGTTTATCTAAATGAAACCTTTTTTCCTGAAAGCCGTCTAAATGGTTTGGAAAGGAGGTTTACTATGAACGCAGACATTACGGCAATTTTCGTTATTGGTTCTATGTGTTTGTGCGCCGTTCTTATAGTAGCGTCATCGCTTTTCTACCACTATAAGAAGGAGCAGGTCAAATCAAAGGAGAGACTTGCGGCAATTGAAAAGGGAATCGCCCCTAAGGATCTGATATCAAACGGGGAAAACGGCTCTTCCTTAAAGAATTATGCAAACAAAAGAGATGCTGAGATTTTTGGAGGGATAAAACTTTTAATCATCGGTTTTTTTCTCGCTCTTGCTTTGCGGATAACAACTGGTAAAGGCGATCATCAATTTGATGTGGCAGTTTGGGGATTATTCGTTTCCGGGATCGGTTTGGCAAAAATAGTAGTGGGATTGCTTCTTAAAAAACCATCAGAAGAAAGTTGAACTTCTTTTTACAAAAAAAGCGGGGATTTTTCCCCGCTTTTTTTGTTAAATCAATGTAATTGTTTATTTTTCCTTTTTTTCTGTTTTTTCGGGAATCTGGAGAATTAATCCCTGCTTCTCTTTTATTTTTCTTTCAAGTTCATCCATCATTTTCGGGTTTTCAAGAAGAAACGCTTTGGCGTTTTCTCTTCCTTGTCCAAGACGAACATCGCCATAAGAGTACCAAGTTCCAGATTTTTCAATCAACTTCTGCTCAACGGCAAGGTCAACAATGTCTCCGACCTTTGATATTCCCTGACCATACATAATGTCAAATTCCGCCTGTCTGAAAGGAGGAGCCATTTTGTTTTTTGCCACCTTTACCCTGACTCTGTTTCCTATTATTGAATCGTCGCTGGCGGTTATATTTGAAATTTTCCTTATCTCCAGACGAATTGAAGCGTAGAATTTCAAAGCCCTTCCGCCTGTTGTGGTTTCGGGGTTACCATACATCACGCCTATTTTTTCTCTAATCTGGTTGATAAAGACTATTGTGGTGTTGCTTTTGGATACGATTCCCGTCAATTTCCTTAACGCCTGAGACATTAGCCTTGCCTGAAGCCCGACGAAAGAATCACCCATATCCCCTTCAAGTTCCGCCTTTGGAACAAGGGCTGCAACGGAGTCAATCACTATTAAGTCAACCGCTCCTGAACGAACAAGCGCTTCCGCTATTTCAAGCGCCTGCTCTCCTGTATCGGGCTGGCTGATAAGAAGGTTTTCAACATCAACTCCCAATTTTGCGGCATATTCGGGATCAAGGGCGTGCTCGGCGTCTATGAATCCGGCAATTCCTCCTTGCTTATTGACTTCGGCGATCGCCTGCAGAGCAAGGGTTGTTTTCCCCGAACTTTCAGGACCATAAATCTCAACAACTCTTCCTCTTGGGTAGCCGCCTATTCCAAGCGCCCAGTCAAGGTAGAGGCTTCCTGTCGGAATAACAGGAACTCTTTCTTTCGGCTTTTCCCCGAGACTCATAATTGAGCCCTTCCCGAATTGCCTTTCAATCTGCGTTACCGCCGCTTCAATCGCTTTTTTTCTTTCTTTGGTTATTTCCATTTTTTCCTCCTCTTCCCCCTAAAACTTACTCAATCTCTCCAAGAAGCAGTTTCAAAATAAGAGATTTCTGGGCGTGGAGTCTGTTTTCCGCTTCATCAAAAACAACAGACTGCCACGATTCTATAACTTCATCGGTAACTTCCTCTCCTCTGTGAGCGGGCAGGCAGTGCATAAAGATCGCCTCTTTGTCTGCCAAAGCCATCAGTTCGGAGTTGACTTGATAAGGAAGGAAGATTTTCTTTCTCTCTTCCGCTTCTTTTTCCTGCCCCATTGAAGCCCAAACATCTGTGTAGACAACATCAGCGCCTTTAACACCTTCTTTCCAATCGTTGCATACAGCCATTGTGGCTCCCATTTTCTTTCCTTCTTCAAAAGCGGCGTCAAAAATCTCTTTTTTGGGTTCATATCCTTTGGGGCAGACAATTGTGACAGAAACGCCTGTTTTTGCTCCGCATTCAAGGAGAGAGTGAGCTACATTGTTTCCATCTCCAACAAAAGCAAGTTTAAGACCTTTCAATGTCCCTTTCTTTTCAAGTATGGTCAGGTAATCTGCGATCGCCTGACAGGGATGGTGAAGGTCTGACAAGCCATTTATTACGGGTATGGATGCATATTCGGCAAGGGTTGTGACTGAATCATGAGCAAATGTCCTTGCCATTATGATGTCAACCATTCTGTCAAGAACTCTCGCGATGTCGGGAACGCTCTCCCTTTTTCCGAGTGATATGTCTGAAGGACCAAGATACATAGCGTGTCCGCCCATCTGTGTCATTCCCGCTTCAAAACTCACTCTTGTTCTTAATGATGGTTTTTCAAATATCATCGCCATAGTCATATTCGTAAGTGCGTCTTCATAATCGTCGGGATTTGACTTTAATTTGAGCGCAAGTTCAAAAATGCTTTCTATCTGTTCGGTTGAAAGTTCTGCGACAGTGATAAAATCTTTTCCTTTCATTTTTTTCTCCTTATGCTATTTCTCTGTTTAATTTGTGAAAAATTTTAGTTCCCGCTTTTCCTTCAGCGGCCGCGCCAAGATTTGCGGCGTCTGTTAAAAGAACTTCTCCGCCCTTCTTCGCGAGAAATTGCGCCGCCGCTTCTATTTTGGGACCCATAGAGCCGGGAGGGAACTGCCCTTCCTTATGATATTTCATTGCATCTTCAAGACTCATTTCCTCTATTGCTTTCTGATCCGGCTTGCCAAAATTTATATAAATGTTTGGGACTGAGGTAAGAAAAATAAGTTCGTCAACATCGAGCTCTATAGCCATAAGAACAGAGGTTCTATCTTTGTCTATGACAGCTTCAATTCCTCTGTAATTTCCGTCAAGGTCTTTCACGACGGGTATTCCTCCGCCTCCACCTGCAATTATGATGAAGCCACTGTCGTATATTTCCCTTAGAGCTTCAATTCCCAAAATTTTCATCGGCTTGGGCGACGCCACAACTTTTCTGTATCCCCTCCCGCTGTCTTCTACCATAGGCCATTTTTCTACTTCCATCAAATGTTTTGCTCTGTATGCGGTATAAAAAGGACCTATCGGCTTTGTTGGATTTTTAAAAGCGGGATCTGTGGGATCAACTTCAACTTGAGAAAGAAGCGTTACAACTTCCCTCTTAATCCCAAGTTTAGATAGTTCGTTTCTGATCGCTTTCTCAATTATAAAACCCATGCTGCCCTGAGTTTCTGCGACACAGACATCAAGTGGAAGAGGGGGAACTTTTGTGACCCCCTCTTCAACTCTAATCAAATTTTGTCCGACTTGCGGACCGTTGCCATGAACAATTACAACATTGCTGTATTCAAGGAAAAGAGGAGCGAGCATCTCAGCCGCTTCTGTTGCGTTTGCTATCTGTTCCTGAATTGTCCCTTTTTCTGTCGCTTTAATAAGAGCGTTGCCACCGAAAGCGATCAGAACTCTTTTCTGTATCATTCAACCCTCATAAGAATTTTTTCAGAACATCTTCAAGGTTTGGTTTTCCAATTTCAGCAAGTGAATATTCCACTCTTACTGATGGCTTGTTTATTTTAATAAGTCTTCCAAGGTCAATAGGCGTGGCTATAACAACGAGATCACATTTTGTTTTATTGATCGTTTTTTCAAGATCTTTCATCTGCTTTTCGCCATAGCCCATAGCGGGAAGGAGAATTCCTATTTCGGGATATTTCTTGTAAGTTTCCTGAATTGAAGCCACCGCAAAAGGTCTCGGATCAACAAGTTCCCTTGCGCCGAATTTCCTTGCCGCCATAACTCCTGCTCCGTAAGCCATTTCTCCGTGGGTCAAAGTTGGTCCATCCTCAACGACAAGAACCCTCTTTCCCTTGATAGCCATCGGATCTGAAACTTGGAGAGGTGAAGCTGCTTCAATTACAACCGCTTTGTTGTTAATTTGATCTATGTTGTATCTAACCTCTTCTATACTCTCAATGTCTGCTGTGTCAACTTTGTTTATAACGATCACATCCGCCCTTCTTGCGTTTGTTTCTCCGGGGTGGTACAAGACTTCGTGTCCCGGTCTGTGGGGATCAACAACGACAATTTCAAGGTCAGATTTGAAGAATGGAGTGTCATTGTTCCCTCCATCCCATAAAATGACATCCGCTTCTTTTTCCGCCTGTCTTAAAATCGCTTCGTAATCAACTCCAGCATAAACGGTCACTCCATTGACGATATGAGGTTCGTATTCTTCCCTTTCTTCAATTGTGCATTCGTGTTTGTCAAGGTCTTTTAATGTAGCAAATCTTTGAACTTTCTGCTTATTCAAATCCCCGTAAGGCATAGGGTGCCTCACCGCAACAACTTTTTTGCCGGCTTTTCTCAAAATTTCACTCACTCTTCTTGTTGTCTGGCTCTTACCGCAACCAGTTCTTACAGCGCAGATTGAAATAACGGGCTTGGATGATTTCAGCATAGTTTCATTTGGGCCAAGGAACATATAAGATGCACCTTCCGCCAACACAATTGACGCTTTGTGCATAACATCTTCGTGGGCTATGTCTGAATAGGAGAAAACAACAAGGTCAATTTTTTTGTCTCTGATAATTTCAGGCAAATCCTTTTCATCATAAATTGGAATGCCTTTGGGATAAAGTTTTCCTGCAAGCTCTTTGGGATACTTTCTTCCGGCGATGTCTGGAATTTGTGTCGCAGTAAATGCTACTACTTCAAAATCTTTGTTGTCTCTGAAGAACATATTGAAATTGTGAAAATCTCTTCCTGCTGCTCCCATAATTACTACTCTTTTTAATGACATAAAATCCTCCTTTATATTAAATTAGTTACCGCATAAGCGGGGGTTACTGAACAAGAATTTTATCATTTTAAAGAATATCGGTCAAATTTTTTAAGGAAAGGATTTTGAAAAATTTTTTTACGAAAAAAAAGCCGCACGAAAGTGCGGCATTTGTGTGGATGTTGTAGAATGATGTTCTACTTCTTTGCTTTCTTTGCCGGAGCTTTCTTTGCTACTGGTTTTTTTGCTGTGGTTTTCTTTGCTGCAACTGTCTTCTTGCATGCTGCTTTCTTCGGGGCTGCTTTCTTTGGTGCTGCTTTCTTTGCTACTGGCATCGTATCCTCCTTTGTCCAAAAAGTTTTACTGCCCTGTTGTTAACCACAAGATGTTGGACAATTAAATTGTAAGACAAAAAAAATCGTTTGTCAAGGGGGTAGTGTTTAAATGAAGTGCAACCCAACAAATTGATTTTTGATTATTTTTAAAAAAGTGGTATCCTTATACCCTTGTGTTATATTTCTTTATGGAGGTGTAAATGAACAAGGAAGCGGAATCCAAAACAAAACTTGATCTGCCAGAAAATGCGTATCGCGAATTGAAGGAAGGAGAAAAGTATGTTCCTGTAATTCCTCAAGAAAGCGGGGTTTTAGAAGTTACCTCAAGGTCAATCATCTTTGGAATTTTGATGATAATAATTTTTTCCGCTGCGGCTTCATTCATTGCACTGAAACTTGGGCAAGGAATTGAAACCGCTATACCAATAAGCATCCTCGCGGTCGGCTTTTCTACGATGGTGAAAAGAAAAAGCATCCTTATTGAGAATGTCAACATTCTTGCCATAGGAGCAACCTCAGGAATAGTGGTTGGCGGCTCTGTTTTTGTTATGCCGGCAATTTTTATGCTCGGTCTTGATAAACAGCAGGGGACATTCGGGACATTTCTTCAAATTTTTATTGTTCCCTTTCTTGGCGCTGTTTTGGGCGTTCTGTTTTTAATTCCGTTTAGAAAATATTTTACAACCGAGATGCACGGCAAACTTCCTTTCCCGGAAGGAACCGCAACCACAGAGATTCTTGTCGCAGGAGAAAAAGGCGGGAAACAGGCGAAGGTGCTTTTATACTCTCTCGGAATAGGGATTGTTCTTGACTATCTTGCTCTGGCTTTCAAATTCTGGAGCGATACATTTACTACATCCCTTATGGATGCGTG
>JAAZNT010000096.1 GCA_012798145.1 Thermoanaerobaculaceae bacterium
AAATCTTTCTTGGCTTATTGTCAAATTAGGAAAAAAAGCCCCGCTTTTAAGTTTATAAAGAGACTTTTAACGGGCTTCTCCGCCTATCTTCCTCGCATTCCTTTAAAGCGTAGCGACAAATATTACACTTCTGCCTGCACGCTTTTACCTTTATGTCACTTTTTTTCCTTCTTTTTTGCTCTTCCAGAGGGCGTCGAAATGACTTTTGTTCCAAAATCCCTGAGGACAAGGTTTGTCTTTCCGTAAAACCCTCTTAAAGAGTCGTCGTCCTGAGCAAGCTCCTTTCCGCACCTTGTATAAAAGCCAAAATACTCCTTGTAAGCCTCTGACGCTTTGTTGACAAGCGCCTCCCACTCCTCCCTCAAATCCTCCAGTCTCTTTCTCATCTCAAGTCTCTGCTTCTCGTCAAGGCGGGCAGGAAATCCCGCTTCACCTTTGTGCCTTTTGATGCCGTCCGCCATCCTTTCAAGACGCTGAGCCATAGCGTCATACTCTTTTGAGGTCAATTTTTTCGCCATCTTTCAACTCCTTTCTTAAAAAAATAAGCACAAAAAAACCAATTTTTCAGCAAAATTTAAGAAAAAAACCAATTTTTTAAAGAAAAATGGGCTTTTTGTATCTAAAAATGCCCTTTTTTCGTTGAGTAATGCCCTTTCTTCGTTAAGGAATGCCCTCTCCCTGTCAAGGAATGCGCTTTCTTCGTTAAGAAATGCCCTTTCCCTGTCAAGGAATGCGCTTTCTCCGTTAAGAAATGCCCTCTCCCTGTCAAGGAATGCGCTTTCTTCGTTAAGAAATGCCCTTTCCTCGTTGAAGAATGCCCTTTCCTTGTTTAGGAAAGCCCTTTTTTCGTTAAGGAATGCCATTTCCCTGTCAGGGAATGCCATTTTCTTGCTATAAAATTGGTATAACTCACTATGATCGCTCTTGAAGTCTGGGAGACTCTCTTTTTCTTTTTCACTGATTTTCGTTTCTATATTAACACCAATCTTTTCCATCATCCATCAACCCAAGACAAGACGACAAAAAAGAAAAAACCTGCGATGCTTTAAGATAAAAATATAAGAAAAAATTTAAAGGGTGTCAATAGCAAAGGGTTAAATCACATCAAAAAGAATTCTTTTATTTTTCAGAGACAGGAAATCTTTTATTCTTTTTTCCGCAAGTTTTATGTAATCGGGATTGATCTCATACCCGACATATTTTCTTCGGCTTTTTAAAGCGGCGATCGCTGTCTGTCCGCTTCCCAAAAAGGGGTCAAGGACAACTTCTCCTTCAAATGTGTAAAGTTCAATCAAACGAAAAGGAAGTTCGACGGGAAATGGCGCCGGGTGTCCAACTTTTGAAGCCATCTCAGCCGGAAAAGTCCACACGCTCTTAGTGTATTCAAGAAATTGCTCTTTTGTGATTGTGCTTTTTCTCCCGAAAGAGTCTCTTGAAAAATTTCCTTTTGAAAAAACCAAAATATATTCGTGAATGTCTCTTAGTGTGGGATTCTTTGCCGAAAGCCAACTCCCCCAAGCGGTTGAAGGAGAGCCGGAAGAGGATTTATTCCAGATTATCTCCCCCCTCATAAGGAAATTTAGTTCAAGCATATCTTCTATTATGAAAGAATGAAGAGGAATATAGGGCTTTCTGCCAAGATTTGCAATGTTTATGCAGCACCTTCCACCGGGAACAAGGACTCTCTCAACTTCTTTCCAGACTCTTTTTAAAAAGTCTCTGTATTCTTGCAAGGTGAGATTTTCATCATATTCTTTCCCGACATTGTAAGGA